>JAJYAH010000461.1 GCA_021779635.1 Pseudomonadota bacterium
GACCGCGCAAAAGTAACCCTGACGGCAGTCAAAGGAAGCCACCATGAGCGCACGAACCTATGACGGGTGGCCGCTGTTCTCCTATGGCTTCCGCCCGTTCTTTCTGCTGGGCTCGATCTATGCCGGGTTGGCGATACTCGTCTGGCTGCCGGTATTCATGGGGGAGTTGAGCCTGGTCTCGGCGTTCATTCCGCGTGACTGGCACGTCCATGAAATGCTCTACGGCTTCCTGCCGGCGGTGATTACCGGCTTCCTCTTCACCGCGATTCCGAATTGGACCGGCCGGCTGCCATTGCGTGGAAGGCCGCTGATGTTTCTCGTTGCGCTGTGGGCCGCGGGTCGCGTCTGCGTGACTTTCTCGGCGTATACCGGCTGGCTGGCGGCCATGCTGGTCGATACCGGCTTTCTCCTGCTGGTTGCCGCCGCCGCTGCGCGCGAAATCATTGCGGGGAAGAAGTGGAACAACCTCAGCATCATAGTATTGATTCTTATGCTGTTGGGCGGCAACGTCACGTTCCATCTCGAGGCCCATTTCAGGGGCGCTGCCGAACTCAGCATCCGCATTGGTATCGCCGTTGTGGTGTCACTGATTTCCCTGGTTGGCGGCCGTATCATTCCGAGCTTTACGCGTAATTGGCTGGTTCGCGAAAATCCGGGCCGGCTGCCGGTCCCGTTCGCGCGCTTCGACATGCTGACCATCGGGGTCAGCGCCCTCGCGCTCGTGTTCTGGATCTTATGGCCGGCTGGCACCGGCACCGGTGTCGCGCTCGCAGTCGCCGGTGTCCTGCAGCTCGTTCGCCTCGGACGCTGGGCCGGAGACCGGACCGGTCGGGAACGGCTGCTCCTGATCCTGCATGTCGGGTATGCCTTCGTGCCGTTGGGATTCCTGCTGAGCGCCTGCAGCGCCTTCGGCATCGTTCCAGCGGGCGCCGGCGTCCACGCCTGGATGGCGGGAGCGGCGGGCGTTATGACGCTTGCGGTGATGAGCCGGGCGTCGCTCGGACATACCGGCCAACAACTCACCGCATCGGCCGCGACCCAAGGGATCTATCTTGCAATCGTCGTTGCGGCCTTGACGCGCATCTGCGCCGTCATCGAACCAGCCTATAGTGTACCGCTGCTGCATGCCGCGGCGTTCGCCTGGGCAGCAGCGTACCTCGGCTTCGCTGCATGCTACGGGCCGAAGCTGATTGGATTCGAGAGGTCGCGCATTCAGCGGCTGGGAACCAGCACGTAACCGTCAGCTGGACGAATTTACGCTATCGGCACATTTCGGATGCTGTCGTCATTCTATCATGGAAATGCAATATCAGCGGCGCATTGGTTCAATTTTATCATAGGGGAATAGGATGGACGGGGAGCATTCCAACCTTGACGAACTGCAGGCCGCCTACAAGGCGGCCGTTGAGAACTGGATTTCCGCCATTCGCAAGGAAGAGGCGTTAGCCTCCGTAAATCATTCGGTAGCCGAAGTTGATCTGTGGGAAAATGCAGGTTTCGAGGAGGACGAGCTGCGCAAAGTCGTCAAGGAATTAAAGACGAAATACGAAGATGCGTTGCGCGAGAAGTTCTTCGGATTCTAGAGCCTTTCCGTTTCGATTGAATGGGAACGGAGGCTATTTGCTTATTTTGACTTCACGCGAACCGGTATCCACCCTCGATCAAGTCCGGGCAGGCGTTCGCTGAAAGGGCTCCAGTAACGGACGCCGCATCGGCTGGGACGAGCCGGATCGCCAGGGCGATCCGGAAAAGACGGATGTGTGTGCGTGACCTTGTTTGGTTGGCGGGCACGCTGCTGATAGCAATTCTATGCCATCCTAAAGTGTGCAAAGAGAAGGCCTTTTACCTGGTCCATCATTAGCGCCAGCACGATGGCGGCGGCCAGAATACCTGCGACGATCGAAGGCGCGAGCGGTGCCATCAAGACCCCTGCAAGAGCCAACGTGGCAATGATCAAAATGTCGAGAATGCTTGATACGATCACGAACAGGCTCGGTCGCGAAGACCACAGGCGCCTGCGCTCCCGGACTACATAAAAGACAGCCTGCCCGTTAAAAGCGAGTGTCACGAGCGTCATGGTGCGCAATGTATCGATGTCGAGGTGCATCACCAATGAACCAAAGCTCAACAGGCCGACGCAGAAGAAGAGATCGAAGAGTCCGAGGGTAATGCCGACAATGGTGAGGGTGTCTATCCGCCAGGAGTTTGGCCTGGACGAGGGGCGGACGTTGTCGGTGGTCGAGGACATTGCCAGAAAATCGCCGGTGATCATGGAAATGACCATGAGCATTGGCGTCAGGATCGCGTGCTTGGTCAATATCAGGCCGAAACCAAGAAAAAGCACCTGCCGCGACTTGTGAACGATGGATCGCAGCGCATAGGTCAGGATGCGCTGGAACGTGACGCGGCCCTCGCGCACCGATGCAACGATCCCACCGAGCCCGGGCTCCGTCAAAACAATGCCCGCGGCCGATTTGGTGACGTCGGTGGCGGTCGACACCGCGATGCCGATCTGTGCCTGACGCAACGCCGGTGCATCATTGGCTCCGTCCCCGCACATGCCGACCGTGTGGCCGGCATTCTGAAACGCCTTGACCAGACGGAACTTGTCTTCGGGGAGCACGCCCGCGAAGACGGAAAAATCGTCCGGTCCAACCCGATCGGGAATCTGGCCCGGGAGACAAACGGCACCGGTGAGCCCGACCGCGTCAGCGACGAAGGCGGCCGTTGTGGCCGCGTCCCCCGTCACCATGATGGTGTGGACACCAAGGGCCCGCAACTGATCGATCATGGGCTTTGAATCGCTACGTGGTGGGTCGCTCAGCGCCACGATACCGGCGACACGCATGGCTCCGTCGGTTCCGATCGCGACGCCGAGAACACGGTGGCCGTGTTTTTCCAGCCCGTTGGCGATCAATTCTGCTTGCGGAGAAGGTTGCGAAATCCCGTGAACAACCGCAAAAGCACCTTTGACGATGCGTAGCGCATTGCCACCATGGTCGACCGCGTGAGCTTCCGACATTTTTACGGTCGGATCGAATGGCATGAACCTGGTAATCTTCAGAAGGTTGGTATTCTTGTCGTGCAAGGCTGCGGCGACCCGTACCGCGGCGTCGACAGGATCCTGACCGCCGTCGGCACTGGCGAGGGCGGCCAGCATCAGGACGCGGTCTTCGTCGAACCCAGGCATCGCGTGTATGGCGGCCACCGCAAGTTCATTGCGCGTCAAGGTACCGGTCTTGTCTATGCAGAGGACATCCAGGCTTGCGGCCTCATCGACCGCGGAGAGCCGGGTCGGAAGTACTCCGGCTCGTGTCAGCGCCCGCGCTCCGATGGCGGTCGCAAGCGTAAATGTCGCGGGCAGCGCGACCGGCACCGAGGCGAGAACAGATATGAGCACCAGAGGGATGACTTCGGACAACGGCATGCCTATTTCGTAGGCGTAAATCATCAGCAACAGGGTGATTGCGCTGTTAAAGCCAGCAAGATTGCGCACGACCCGAAACACCGCCTTTTGCTGGGTGCTGACGACGTAGGCGGTGCGAACGAGTTCCGCCGTGCGTCCGAATTTGGTGCGCATTCCAGTGGCGCGTACTTCGGCGACAGCTTCACCCCGCCGGACCAGGGCGCCCGCATAAGTCTCCGTGCCCGGTCCGGCCTCAACCGGTAGCGATTCACCGGTGAGCATGGATTGATCGAGCAGGATAGAGCCCTCGCGTATCAGCACATCGGCGGCGACCACCGTACCCAACGTGAGTTTCACGGCATCTCCGGGAACCAGTTCGGCCGCGGGACAAATCGTCCAGGCGCCGTCGCGCATCACCGATGCATTTAACGCGAGCCGCGATTTCAGCGCCGCAATGGTCGATTGGGCCCGGCTCTCGTGAAAGAAGCCGAGCGCCGTGTTGAATATCAGAAGCGACCCGATGATCGCGCCCTCGACATATTCGCCCAGCGCCAATTGGAGGACGATGGCGATCTCAAGCAGGACAGAGACCGGCGCCAGGAATTTGCCCAGCACCAGCCGCACTGGATGAATCGCGACATCCGGGGTCGCATTTGGGCCAACCTGGGCGCGAATGCGTTGCGCCTCGGCGCTGGAAAGTCCCGTTGTCAAATTTTCCATGGATCTTTGCGGGGCCGTGCACTGGCAGCTTATATCGGTTCCAACGGGCAAATGCCGGCACCACCATTGGCTTCATTTAAAGTCTGCAGCTTCTGAACCGTTTGATATCGCTCAATACCTGCCCGATCGATCGATGCGATCATAAAGACAGATCGATTGTCGGAGAAGAACTTGCAGCAGTTAACAGAAGGTGTCGACGAAAAGCCGCCGGTGAACACGCAGGCGGGCGATGATGACGCCGCACTCAAAAACCAGAATCCTCGTCCGGCTGTCGAAGGTAATTTACCGGCGATCGTGCCCGCTGCGCGCGCCTGGAACGTGCGGCGGTTACGGTTCTCGATCGGGCTTTTTGCCATTCTTTTCGCGGCAGGGGGAGCTGGTTTCTATTGGTGGAAGCACTCTCAATCGCAGCTGCCCGCCGGCATAAGTTGGGGCAATGGCCGGCTGGAGGCCGATGAAATCGATATCGACACGAAATTTCCGGGCAGGGTCGCCGAGCTCAACGCCGACATCGGCGATATGGTCTCCGCGGGACAAGTGGTCGCTCGCATGGATACCAGGGATCTGCAGGAGTCGCTCAAGAAGGCGCAGGCGCAAATCAAGCAGGCGCAACGTGCGATCGATGAAGCCAAGGCAAATCTTGAACAGCAGCGCACGCAACAGACGTTAGCCGCTCAGGAGCTGGATCGTACGCAGGCCCTGTTGAGAAATGGTTGGGCGACCAAGGAACTGTTTGATCAACGCAAACAGGCGCTGGACGGTGCGAATGCGGGTCTAAGAGCCGCAACTGAGCGGGTTTCTCAAACCGAACGTGCGCTCGAAGCATCCGAGCACGACGCCGGACTCTTATCCGTCAATATCAACGACAACGATCTGGTGGCGCCGCGCGACGGCCGGATTCAATATCGAATCGCCAATATCGGCGAAGTGCTACCGGCTGGTGGCAAGGTGTTCACGATGCTGGACATCTCGTATGTCTATATGGACATTTACCTGCCTGCCCCGGAGGCCGGGAAGATCAAGGTCGGCACCGAAGGCCGTATCCTGCTCGACGCCTACCCCAACACGCCGATTCCAGCGAAGGTCTCCTTCCTTGCGAGCCAGGCGCAGTTCACGCCGAAAACGGTAGAAACCCAGAGCGAGCGCGATAAATTGATGTTCCGTATTCGGGTGCGGATCGATGCTGATCGCTCGCGCGTTCATGCTGCCTCGGTGCGCAGCGGATTGCCGGGGGTTGCTTATCTTCGCGCGGATCCGAATGTCGTCTGGCCCAAAAATTTGCAAGGCGCGCCATGAACGAGCCGGGCCGAGCCGTTGCCGTCCTCGACAGCCTCACGCAAAAATACGGTAAGGTCACGGCACTGGACGGCGTCACGATCAGTATCCCAGCCGATTGCATGGTTGGGCTAATTGGTCCGGATGGGGTAGGAAAATCCACGCTTCTCGGCATCATCGCTGGCGCGCGCCAAAACCAGTCCGGCAGCGCGATGGTTCTCGACGGCAACATCAGCGACGCGAAGCACAGGGTGTCAGTATGTCCGCGGATCGCTTATATGCCGCAGGGGCTTGGCAAGAATCTCTATCCCGACCTTAGCGTTCGCGAGAACATGGAATTTTTCGGCCGCCTGTTCGGGCAACCTCGCGACGAGCGCAACTGGCGAATCGCCGAACTGCTGGACAGCACGGGCTTGGCGCCCTTTGAAGATCGGCCGGCCAAGAAGTTGTCTGGAGGCATGCGGCAAAAACTAGACGACCGATTCCATGAAATCGGCATTGATGGAACTGGAAGGGTGTTGGCGGATTCCTCATTTGCAGTTGGCTGAATGAGGAATGGCATCATGGCAAGATGGCGGCAAGCGATCGAATTGGCG
>JAJYAH010000462.1 GCA_021779635.1 Pseudomonadota bacterium
ATTGGTGAATATGGGGCCGATCCCAACATATTGCTGAGTATTTTGCGGTTCACGGCGGTGTTCGACTTCAGCGGGAGCCCGACGATCACGCTGCCGATGGGGATGGCGTCGGATCAGATGCCGCTCAGCATGCAATTGGTCGGGCCTCATCTATCCGAAGACGTGCTTGCCCGTGCAGCGCACGCGTTCCAGTCGACCACCGACTGGCATACCCAGCGGCCTCCGATCGGATGAGGTGCCTGACCCAGACTCATCGCGGAAGAACGGAGCATGCCGACGCTCCCGGGCGTCGGCCAGAAGCTCAACAACCACAGTGGGATGACCCACAGTCTAGTTCTTTATTAACAATTGTTATGCCTACCAAATTCGGTAACGCGTCTTTAATTGCGGAGACGTAGTGTCCTGGGACGCGGCTCGCGACGGGTCGCTCCACCGTCCAGGATGGCCGGTCGTTAGCGTATGCGTTGGAGTTCCCCATGGATATCATGACGGGCGTTGGGCTCGTGTCCGGCATCCTTGTCGTGACGGTTATGGTGCTTATGGGCGGTGACCTGCACATGTTCGTCAGCGAGCATGCGGTCATCATCATCTTCGGCGGTTCGATTGCCGCCACCATGATCAGGTTTCCCCTCAGCGCGATCCTGCATGGCCTGCCGCTCGGCGCAAAATTTGCCTTTACCATGAGCCGGCTCTCCGCCCGCGACCTCGTCGATGAACTGGCCCGCATCGCCGAAATTGCGCGCAAGCAGGGACCGGTCGGCCTGGAAAAGGTCGAAACCGACGAACCGTTCCTCGCCAAGGGAATTCGCTACGTCGCTGACGGTTACGATCTGGAATTCATTCGCGACAATCTCGAACGCGACCGCGACAATTTTCTGATGCATCTCGACGAGGGCGGAAAGATCTACCGCGCCATCGGCGACTGCGCGCCGGCGTTCGGCATGATCGGCACATTGATCGGCATGGTGCAGATGTTTGCCAACATGACCGACCCCTCGAAACTCGGTCCGTTCATGGCGACCGCCTTGCTGGCGACGCTCTACGGCGCGCTGGTCGCCAACCTGTTCTGCCTGCCGATCGCCGACAAGCTGCACGGCAAGCTGCTCGATGAAGAGACCAACCGCACGCTGATCATCGACGGCATCCTGATGATCCGGGACTCCAAGAGCCCGACGCTGGTTCGGGAAATGCTGCTGGCCTACTTGCCGGAAAAACACCGCCATGAAGAAGGCGAACCGGTCCCGGCATAAGCGGCCGATCCCGGTCCGGAAAATCAACCATGGCCAAAAAGAAACGAGGCGACGCGCACGGAGGAGGGCACGGCTGGTTCGTGACCTTTGCCGACCTGATGGGCCTGATGATGAGCTTCTTCGTGATGCTCGTCGCATTCTCCACCATGGACAACAACAAGCTCAAGATCGTCGCCGGCTCGATGCGGGACGCTTTCGGTGTGCAGAGCGAGGTGCGCTATTCCGGCATCGTCGAATCCGACGGTCTGCCGACGAGACCGAAGCTAAAGAACACCGCGCACATTCCGCCGGAGGAATCCTCCAACACGCCGACCCCGGACGAACAGGAGCGGAGCCGCGCCGCGGGCGCCCGCCTCAAGATCGACCGTGAATTCGCGCTGGCCTCGGCATCGCTGCGACAGGCGTTGCAAGACATGCCGGAGCTGGCCGAAATCTCGAAACACATCATGTTTGAGGAAACCAACCAGGGCCTCAACCTGGAAATCGTCGATCAGGATGGCCGGTCGATGTTCGCCGACGGGTCAAAGGTGCCGTATGAGCGCACGCGCCGGCTGATCGAAAGACTTGCCGCGCCGCTGAAGGCGACACCATTGCGCGTCTCGATCATCGGTCATACGGCGGCGGGCTTCGTGCCGACACAAAGCGATTACGGCGCGTTCGATCTCTCGGCGGATCGGGCCAATGCGGTGCGGCAGATTCTCGAGCGGGAAGGACTGCCGCCGGCTCACATTTTCGCGGTCTCGGGAAAGGCTGACAGCCAGCCGCTGTTTCCCGACGATCCTTCGCTATCGGCGAACCGCCGCGTGACCATCACGCTGATGCGCGAAGATCCGGCGCTGCCGCCCGATCTGAAGCCGTAATTCGGGCGGCGTGCCAGGTCCGTGGTTCAGATCGGAACCCTGGTGACAGTCCAAAGATTTATGCATTTTTGCATGGCTTGGTCACAAAAACAGGGTAGGCTATGCTTCAAGCGCAGGGCTATAAGCCGCCTCGCTTTGCTATTGTGCAGTGAAGCATTTTGAGGCCTCCATTCTCATGACGAGCGATGTTGTAGTCCCCGCCGCGGAAACGACGGCGGCCAATGGTCGTGCCGATGCCCATTCCACCGCGGGTTTCAAGGCGCTCATGCTCGGCAGTATTGGCGTTGTCTACGGCGACATCGGCACCAGCCCGCTTTACGCGTTCCGCGAGGCCGTCATCGCGGCCGGCGGGACGTCAGGCACTGTCAGTCCAGCGGCCGTGCTCGGCGTTCTGTCCCTGATCCTGTGGGCGCTGATCATCGTGGTGACGCTGAAATACGTGCTGATCCTGCTGCGCGCCGATAACCATGGCGAGGGTGGAACGCTGGCGTTGATGGCGCTGGCGCAACGCGCGGTCAGCCGCGGCGCGGCCGCGATCGTCCTGCTCGGGATCATCAGCGGCGCGTTGTTTTACGGCGATGCGGTCATTACGCCGGCGCTGTCGGTGCTTTCGGCGATCGAAGGCATCAAGCTCGTCACCTCCGCATTCGATCCGTATGTGGTGCCGCTGACGGTGATCATTTTGGTGGTGCTGTTTGCAGTGCAGTCGCGCGGCACCGCGCGGGTTGCCGCTTTCTTCGGGCCGGTGATGTGCATCTGGTTCGCCGTCATTGCGATCGCGGCGATTCCCCCGATCATGCGGCATCCCGAAGTTTTGTTTGCGCTAAATCCGGTCCGTGCCGTTTCGTTCATGATCCATCATGGCGTGATCGGCTTTGTGACGCTCGGCGCGGTGTTTCTCGCGGTCACGGGGGCGGAGGCGCTTTACGCCGATCTCGGGCATTTTGGCAAACGGCCGATCCAGACCGCCTGGCTCTTCATTGTCCTGCCATCGCTGGCGCTGAACTATCTGGGGCAAGGCGCCCTGGTCATCGCCGATCCGAAGGGGGTCGAGAATCCGTTCTTCCTGATGTTTCCGGACTGGGCGCTGATGCCGATGGTAGCTCTGGCGACGGTCGCGACCGTGATCGCGAGCCAGGCCGTAATCACCGGCGCCTATTCGTTGACGCGTCAGGCCATCCAGCTTGGCCTGTTGCCGCGATTTGAAATCCGCCATACCTCCGAAGCGCATTCCGGCCAGATCTATATGCCGCGCGTCAACGCGCTGCTCCTGATCGCCGTGATGCTGCTGGTGCTGATGTTCCGTTCGTCGAGCGCATTGGCGTCCGCCTATGGCATTTCCGTCACCGGGACCATGGTGGTCACCGCCATGATGGGCTTTGTGGTGATCTGGAAAGTCTGGAAATGGTCGCCCTTCGCGGCCGCCGCGCTGATCGCGCCGTTCCTGTGTCTCGATCTCACCTTCCTGGCGGCAAACCTCCTGAAAGTCCTGGAGGGCGGCTGGGTGCCGTTGGCGCTCGGCGGCTGGGTGATGCTGCTGATGTACACCTGGCGGCGCGGCAGCCGGCTATTGTTCGAGAAATCGCGCAAGCTGGAGTTTCCGTTGGCGGATCTGGTGGCGATGCTGGAGAAGCGGCCGCCGCAGCGGGTTTCCGGCACCGCGGTGTTCCTGACCAGCGATCCGGCCAGCGCGCCGACCGCGCTGATGCATAGTCTGAAGCACTACAAGGTGCTGCACGAGAAGAACGTCATTCTCACCATCGAGACGGCCCCGACACCGCGGATCGATCCCGCCGAACGGGTGCGGCTCGAGGAGGTCAGCGCGACCTTCACCAAGGTGACGCTGCGGTTTGGCTTCATGGAATCGCCCAACGTTCCCAAGACGCTCGCGATCGCGCGCAAGCTGGGGTGGCATTTCGACATCATGTCGACCTCGTTCTTCCTCTCGCGGCGGGCGCTGAAACCGGCGGCGCATTCGGGGATGCCGCGCTGGCAGGATCATCTCTTTATCGCGCTCAGCCGCACCGCCAATGACGCGACCGATTATTTCCAGATTCCCACCGGCCGGGTGGTGGAAGTGGGAACGCAGGTCACGATCTAGAGGCCTGCTTGGGCGTTTCGGAAGCTTCTGGCGCTTGATTTTCCTCACGCCAGGGGCGACGTTGGCACGGAAGGGCGAACCATCCGTTCCGCTTAGCCGAACTCGTTCGCAATAAGGTCATCGTTGGGAGGATTTGAGTGGCGGATCAGGGTCATCGAGTTCACGATTTGACGCCAGAAGACGTATCGAAGGGAATGACCGAGGGGCGCTATCTTCTCGTCGACGTGCGCGAACCGAATGAGGTTGCCGTGGACGCCTATCCGGGCGCGGTCGTTGTTCCGCTTTCGAGTTTCGACCCGCAGGATATCCCCGACCCCCATGGCAAGCAGGTGGTTTTTGCCTGCCGCTCGGGCAAGCGGTCGGTGACGGCGTCGCTGGCCGCGCAAGCGGGCGGCTTGGCCTATGACAAGCATCTCGCGGGCGGGATGCTGGCCTGGAAGGCCGCGGGCCTGCCGCCCAGGCCCGGCGGCTGATCGCTGCTATGATCTCCATGAACAAGGTCTTTGCGGATCTTCCTGTTACGATCTTCGAGGCGATGTCGCAGCTCGCGCGCGACAACAACGCCATCAATCTTGGCCAGGGTTTCCCGGATGACCCCGGCCCCGAGGACATCCGCCGCGCGGCGGCCGACGCCGTCATGGACGGCTACAACCAATACCCGTCGATGATGGGTATCCCGGAATTGCGGCAGGCGATTGCGGCCCATTACGGACGCTGGCATGGCCTCGTCCTCGATCCCATGAGCGAGGTGATGGTGACGTCCGGCGGCACCGAAGCGCTGACATCAGCCATTCTGGCCGTCGTCGAGCCCGGCGACGAGGTGGTGGTGTTCCAGCCGGTGTACGATTCCTACCTGCCGATCATACGCCAGGCCGGTGGCATACCGCGCCTGGTGCGCCTCGAGCCTCCGCATTGGCGGTTGACGGAGGAGGCGCTGCAAGGCGTCTTCAATCACAAGACCAAGGCCGTGCTCTTCAACAATCCGCTCAATCCCGCCGCGGTGGTCTATCCGCGCGAGGACCTCGAGCTACTGGCTGGCTTTTGTCAGCAGTTCGATGCGGTCGCGATCTGCGACGAGGTCTGGGAGCACGTGATTTTCGATGGCCGTGAACATATTCCGCTGATCACCATTCCGGGAATGCGGGATCGCACCATCAAGGTCGGCTCCGCCGGCAAGATTTTTTCCCTGACCGGCTGGAAGATCGGCTTTGTGTGCGCCGCGCCGCCGCTATTGCGCGTCGCGGCGAAGGTGCACCAGTTTCTCACCTTCACCACTGCACCCAATCTTCAGGTAGCGGTCGCCTACGGCCTCGGCAAGTCTGCGGATTATTTTCTTGAAATGCGCAAGCAGCTGGCGCGGAGCCGCGATCGTCTCACCCGGGGACTGGAGAGCATCGGCTTCCCGGTTCTGCGATCGCAGGGTACCTATTTCCTCACCGTCGACCTTTCGCCGCTGGGTCTCAACGAAACCGACGAGGCGTTCTGCAAGCGCATTGTCACCGATTACAAGGTGGCGGCGATTCCGGTGTCGGCCTTCTACGAAAAAGATGCGGTGACGTCGGTGGTGCGGTTCTGTTTTGCCAAGAAGGACGCAACCCTCGACACCGCGCTGGAGCGTCTGTCGGACGCGGTGCACCGCCGATAAAGGGCTGAACCAACATGCGCAGCTGGACCCGTACTCAAATCCGGTTGGTTGCCGCGATCGCCGCGGCCCTCGCGCTACCGTCGCTGGCCGCGCAGGCGCAGGAGCGCACCGTCAATTTCTACAATTGGTCGAACTATATG
>JAJYAH010000463.1 GCA_021779635.1 Pseudomonadota bacterium
GAGCGCGGCATCTCCGTCGTCACCTCGGTGATGACCTTCGAATTCGAGGGTCTGGTGTTCAACCTGCTGGACACGCCGGGCCACGAGGATTTCTCCGAAGATACCTACCGCACCCTGACGGCGGTCGACTCCGCCGTGATGGTGATCGACGCCGCCAAGGGTATCGAGGCGCGGACCAGGAAGCTGTTCGAGGTGTGCCGTCTGCGGGACATTCCCATCATCACCTTCATCAACAAGATGGACCGCGAGAGCCGCGACACCTTCGATCTGCTCGATGAAATCGAAAAGACGCTCGCGCTCGACACCACGCCGATGACCTGGCCGGTGGGCCGGGGCCGCGATTTTCTCGGCACCTACGATGTCGTCAACAGCGGCGTGCGCTTGCTCGAAGGCGGCGGCGCCAAGACCGGGGCTGCGCAGCAGATCGACATCGCCGATCTCGCCGGCCGTAACGCCAATCTCGATGTCGGCGCCATCAAGGATGAACTGGCTCTGGTATCGGAAGCCTGCAAGCCGTTCGAACTCGAGGCCTTTCGCGAGGGCCATCTGACGCCGGTCTATTTCGGCAGCGCGTTGCGCAATTTCGGCGTCGGCGATTTGCTGGAGGGCCTCGGGCGTTTCGCGCCGCCGCCGCGCGCGCAGGACAGCAATTTGCGCAAGGTCGAAGCCGCCGAGCCCCGCATGAGCGCCTTCGTGTTCAAGATCCAGGCCAACATGGACCCGAACCATCGCGACCGCATCGCCTTTGCACGGCTGTGTTCGGGCAAGCTGACGCGCGGGATGAAGGCCAAGCTCGTGCGCACCGGCAAGAATATGAGCCTGTCGAGTCCGCAGTTCTTCTTTGCGCAGGATCGCGCGCTGGCGGATGAAGCCTTTGCCGGCGACGTGGTCGGCCTTCCCAATCACGGCACGCTGCGGATCGGCGATACCCTGACCGAAGGCGAGGATATTACCTTCGTCGGCGTGCCCAGCTTCGCGCCGGAAATCGTCCGCCGCGTCCGGCTCACGGATGCGATGAAGGCCAAGAAGCTCAAGGACGCCTTGCAGCAGATGTCGGAGGAGGGCGTGGTCCAGGTGTTCCGCCCCCGCGACGGCGCGCCCGCTTTGGTCGGGGTGGTCGGTCCGTTGCAGCTTGACGTGCTGAAGGCGCGGCTCGACGCCGAATACGCGCTGCCGGTGGAATTCGAGGTTTCGGAGTTTCAACTGGCGCGCTGGATTTCATCCGACGACCGCAAGAAGCTGGAGGCGTTCATATCAGCCAACGGCTCCGGCGTCGCCGACGACGTCGACGGCGATCCGGTATTCCTGGCCAAAAACGAGTTCTATCTCGGCTACACCAAGGAACGCGCCGAGGGCATTACGTTCTCGAGCATCAAGGATGTGAAGAAGAAGGCGTAAGGCGAGCGGACAGAATTGCTGTCTGGGCCGGTCTTCCGGTTCGTCATGGCCAAGGCCCGGTGACGACCAGGAACCAGCCATGAACGCGGATGTGAACCCAGTGCGGCTTGATACTGCTCGCTGAACGCATCATTTTTTCGTTCGTACACCTTGGGTGTGTTGCCTCCGAGGGCTCGTTTCATGCTCCGTTGGATCGGGTTCGGTCTCATCGTCGTCGCGGGATTAGTCGTTGCCGGAACAGCCAGTGCCCGGCATCGGCATCAAATCAATCCCATCCCGTTTTCGCACCCGCCTTGCAGCGTGCTCGACGGACGGCCATGCACGCCGTCCTTCTGCAGCGTGTTCAATCACGGTCCGTGCATCCCAGACATCGATTATCCCTATGGCGAGAATCTGCAGCTCACGATCCAGACCGTGCCCTCGCAGGAAGATGCCGCCAAGTATCAAAAGCCCGACCACGATCTCGACAGCATCGGCGACCTGTTTGCAGAGTTGCGGTCCTGCTGGACGCCACCGCAAGCGGAGTTCGCCAAGGAGGGCATGCAGATGACGGTGCGCTTCAGTTTCAGGCGATCCGGCGACATGATCGGCCCCCCGCGCCTGACCTTTGCCACGGTGGGCGCGGCCGCGGATGTCCGCGACACCTATCTCAAGGCGATCAATTCGTCGCTTGACGCCTGCATGCCACTGAAATTCACCAGCGGGCTTGGCGGCGCGATCGCCGGGCGCCCGATCATGATCCGCTATGTCGATAATCGCGAACTGGCAAAGCAGACGGGAACGCCGTGAGGTAAATTGATCTTCCGTTCGCTCCGAGACAAGACACGAACCGGACAACATGCGGTATTGGATCGCCGCAAAACGTTCCAAGCTCGTTGGACGATAAAATATCGGAAGGAAACAGCATGAAATCGGTAACCGCAGCGTGTTTCGTTTTATTGGGATGCCTCGCTCATGAGGCGAGGGCGCAGCCTGCGGCAAAACTGCAACCGGTCGACTTTTCGGCCATGACCTGCGAGCAGTTCTGGGAGAAGACCACGGCGGCGGATCGAGGCCCGTTTCTATTCTGGCTGAGCGGCTATTTTGGCCACAAGAAAGACTCTTCCGTGCTCGACCCCGTGGAGTTTACCGAGAAGACCAAGGCGCTGTCGCAGTACTGTTCCAAGCAGCCCAACGACAGCGTCCTCTCCGTCGCCGAGAAGGCTTTCGCTAATTAGATGACGCGGGGACCGTGGTGACGGCGCGTATCCTGGAGCGCCGCGAACAATCGTTCTCGCGGCCTCAGCCCTTCGGAAAATCCTTGCGCATGGCGATCTCGGCGGCGTCGCCGGGGGATAGCACCGGGCGATCAAAAACCGGCTGCGGTTCCGTCACGATGTCGTACAGCGAGATCTGCTTGACCGGCTTGGCCATCAACTCGCGGATGCATTCCGCCAGCGTGCCGTTAAAGACCAGATAGGGCTGTCGTCCGCCATTAAGCCGCTGGCCGTTCAGGGACGGCCATTTCTTGAGATCGGCAGGGGCGTCGTAGGCGATCGGGGAGCCTTCCTTGAACATGGCTGGGCCTCGTGTTCCCGAAGCGTTTTCCAGCGAAGTGGATACCGGTTCGCGCTAAGAAGACGCGTCAAGTCAAGAAGTAGAGCCTCCGTCCCGATTTAATCGGAACGGAAAAGGCTCGAGGCCGATAAATCTGATCCAAGCCGGTAAACAGAAGCTAAACATCGGGATTTCCCGATGCGCAATTGCGCTGAGTTGAACGCCGGCCGCGCCATGATTATCTCGCGGCCAATTTCGGGAGGGAGGAGGCCATGGTGAAACTGCCGCCGCCGGTTTGGACGGTTCTCTATGTGCTGATCGCGGCCGGCGCGAGCTATCTTGCCGGTTGGCCTAGGATTCCGGGCCTGCCGCTCGGCGTCCTGCTCATCATCGCCGGCGTCGCCTTGGCCGTCACGGCGGCCAGGCTTTTCCGGCGCGAGGGCACGGAGATCAATCCGACCTCGCCGACCAATCGCAAGCTCGTCACTTTCGGACCATTCAATTTCACCCGCAATCCGATGTACCTCAGCCTGGTGACCATCGCGCTGGGGATCGCCTTCTCGGTCGGCGCCTGGCCGATGTTCCTCGTCCCGATCGCGCTTTTCGCAACGGTGAATTGGGTGCATATACCGTTCGAGGAGGCCAAGATGCGCCGCCAATTCGGCGAGGCTTATGATGATTATACGCGAAGGGTGAGACGGTGGATTTGAGAGCGGGCTGAGGTTGGCGACGCTGTCTCACGTGCGCGGACTATCCTGCAGCCGCCGCATGCCTGAGCCGCGCTCGGCACCAAGGCCAGGGGCGCTTCGCGCGTCGACGAAATCTCTCAAAGCGCGCGGGTTTTCCAACTGATATGGGTGATGACGCACCCCCCCCCCGAGCAACCTCAGAAAGCCTCCCATGCTCCCTCACGCGCCTGCCACGCTTCCAATCGAGCTGCCGCGCACCCCTTTCCACGACGCCTCGGCCATCGCATCATCGAAACCCATATCTGGGTAGGGCCCGCCGAGACCTGGTTTTTCGACCCGGGAATGACCCATTGGTCCGCTTTGGTGCATTGCGGTGCGAGCGCCTATAGTGATATCCGGGGCTTGAAAACCCGGGCCTGTTGAGGAGAACGTCGTGGGACTGCTGGTGATGATCCTGGGCCTTGTGCTGTTCCTCGGCGTCCATACGCTCACGACCCAGCGCGTCTTGCGCGCACGCCTGATCGCGGCATGGGGCGAGCCTGGCTACAAGATCGGCTATGCGCTGGTGTCGCTGCTGGGTCTCGTGCTGATCGTCTGGGGTTTTGCCGATTATCGCGCGACCGGCTGGATCGATCTCTGGCATCCGCCGAAGGTGTTCAAACACATCACCGTGGCGCTGATGCTGCCCGCGGTGATCCTCGTGGTGGCGTCCTATATCCGCGGCCGCATTTACACCACGCTGAAACATCCGATGCTGGCGGGCGTCAAGCTCTGGGCGGCGGCGCATCTAATCGCCAACGGCGATCTCGGCTCGATCATCCTGTTCGGCTCGTTCCTCGCATGGGCGGTGTTCGACCGGATCTCGCTGAAACATCGCAGCGACGCCGGAGCTCCGCCGATCCCGATCGGCGGCATCGGCAACGACCTGATCGCGGTGGCGGTCGGCGTCGTCGCCTATCTGGCGCTGGCTTTCGTGTTTCATCCCGTCGTGATCGGCGTCCCTGTGGTTGGAGCTTAAGTAAATGTCAGTTCAGTCCGCGATCAAGCGCAAGACCGCGCCGGATATTCGTGCCCGCAAGAACGGCGAGCCGATCGTGATGCTGACCTCGTACCATGCGCATACCGCGGCATTGGTCGATCGCTATTGCGACGTCATTCTGGTCGGCGATTCCCTCGGCAACGTGATGCATGGTTTCGAGACCACGGTGCCGGTCACGCTCGAGATGATGATCCTGCAGGGCCATGCCGTGATGCGCGGCTCGCAGCACGCGCTGGTCGTGGTGGACATGCCGTTCGGCTCCTATGAAGCCTCGAAGGAGCAGGCGTTTCATTCCGCGGCGAGAATCCTGAAAGAGACCCATTGCGGCGCGGTGAAGCTGGAGGGCGGCGAACGGATGGCGGAGACCGTCGCGTTTCTTGTCCAGCGCGGCATTCCCGTGATGGGCCATATCGGCCTGACGCCGCAATCGATCAATACGCTCGGCTCGTTTCGCGCCCAGGGCCGCGAAGAGGGCAGTTGGGAGCCGATCGAAAACGACGCCCGCGCGATTTCGCAAGCCGGCGCCTTCTCGGTCGTGATCGAGGCGGTCGCCGAACCGCTGGCGCGGAAAATCACCGAAACCATCGCCATTCCCACCATCGGCATCGGCGCCAGTGCGGCCTGCGACGGGCAGGTCCTCGTGCTGGAGGACATGTTGGGGCTGTCCTCGCGGACGCCGAAATTTGTCCGCCGCTATGGCAATCTCGGCCCGATGATCGAGGCCGCGATCGAGGGCTATGCCACCGACGTGCGCGCCCGCGCGTTCCCGGGCCCGGAACATGTTTACGGGATGAAGGCGAAGAGCTGAGGTCAAGCGCTGAGCCGAAGCGCAGCCCAGGTTTCGGGGACCCAAACAACCGTTAACGCCTTGAACCGGCTGGTTTTGCCTTGCCGCCGCCATATCGCTAGGGTATCGCCGCCGCCACGCGGGAGCAGGCGTGGCGCGCGAGCTTTTCGGGTTTGGCGTGGCTCATCGGGGACGGGATAGCTTTAAGTGTCTGAATTATTTGACGAAGTTGACGAAGACGTACGCCGGGACCAGCTCAAAAAGCTGTGGGACCAGTATTCGATCTATATCATTGCCGGCGCGCTCTTGATTATCGCCGCGGTCGGCGGCTGGCGCGGTTACCAGTATCTGGAGGCGAAGAAGGCGGCCGAGGCCGGTGCCGCGTTCGACAAGGCCACTGAGCTTGCTGAGCAAGGCAAGCATTCCGAGGCGGAAGCGGCTTTCAACAATCTCGCCGCCACCGCGCCATCAGGATATCGCATGCTGGCGCGGTTGCGCGCCGCGGCGGAAGTCGCAAGCCATGAT
>JAJYAH010000464.1 GCA_021779635.1 Pseudomonadota bacterium
ACGCTCGAACAGCGTCGCATCCGAAACCCTCAATAGCGTATCCTGGAATGTCGAACGCACCCCGAACAAGGGCAGGAATTGTTTCGGACGGATCTCACGCGAGGCCGGCCACAGCCGCGTTCCGGCACCGCCGCACATGATCAGTGGAACAATTCGTCGGTCCATCGGCGCCCTCAAAGCTTGTAGTAGTCGCGATACCACGCGACAAAATCGCGAATGCCGTCCTCAAGGGAGGTCTGCGGCCTGAAGCCGACATCGCGCATCAGATCGCCGACATCGGCGAAGGTTTCGGTGACATCGCCAGGCTGCATCGGCAGCATATCCTTTACCGCCGCCCGGCCCAACTCCTTCTCCAGAAGCGCCACCAGATACATCAGTTCTTCCGGGTGCTGATTGCCGACATTGTAGACCCGCGCCGGCGCAATCCCGCTGGCCGCCTCGGGAATGTGATCGACCAGCCGCGATATGATGCGGGTCACGTCGCCGACATGGGTGAAGTCGCGGCGCATCTTGCCATGGTTGAAAAGCTTGATCGGCGTGCCCTCGACGATCGCCCTCGCAAACAGGAAAACCGCCATATCGGGTCGTCCCCATGGCCCGTAAATGGTGAAAAACCGCAAACCGGTGACCGGCAGCCGATAAAGATGGCTGTAGCAATAAGCCATCAGTTCGTTGGCCTTTTTCGTGGCCGCATAGAGACTGATCGGACTATCGGTCATGTCTCCGACCGAAAACGGCAACTTTGTGTTGGCGCCATAGACCGACGACGACGACGCATAGACCAGATGGCGGCATTCATTGTGCCGGCATCCTTCCAGGACATTGGCAAACCCCTCGAGGTTCGTGTCGATGTAAACTTGGGGATGGTCGATCGAATAACGCACGCCGGGCTGGGCTGCGAGGTGAACCACCACCGCGAACCGGTGCCTTGCAAACAAGGCAGCCATGGCCGGACGGTCGGCAAGATCGGCCTGCACGAAACTGAACCGCGAATTCTCGCGCAGGATGTCGAGCCGCGCCCGCTTCAGCGCCGGATCATAGTAATCATTAAGATTGTCCAGGCCGACAACATCGCGGCCTGCCGCCAGCAACTGGCGGGCGATATGAAAGCCGATGAAGCCGGCCGCCCCGGTGACCAATATTGTCTGATCCGACATCGTGTCCTTTGGGGGCATCGGTTCGGCCCACCGGTACCGGCCCCGCGCCTCTTTACCCGCCGTATCGAGGGTGTCGCAATACCCAGTTATCCGGCTATTGCCAGATCGGCTTTAAAACCATACCAAGGCGGCGAAGTTCGGCGCACGGCGCCGGGGTGCGCTGTTTTTGATATCCTCTCTCAAACCTGGCGAGCGCGGGCGAGATGCGCCGGATTCTGCTTTCGACCGCAAAAATTCTGGTGTCCGCGGCGCTGCTTTATTTCTCGCTGCGCAAGGTCAACCTCACCGACTTGGCATCGCGCCTCGATCTTGCGAGCCTGGGCTGGATCGGCCTCGCCATCGCCGTGACCTTCCTGCAGATCCTTGCCGGCGCATTGCGGTGGCGTGAGATCAGCGCGGAGTGCGGGGCGCCTCTGACGACCAAACAGGCGATGCGCTTCAACCTGATCGGAACGTTCTTCAATCAGACGCTGCCGTCCTCGATCGGGGGCGATGCCGTGCGACTTTGGCTGGTCGCGCGCGGCGGCGCCGGATGGCGCGCGGCGACCTATTCCCTCTTCGTCGACCGCGCCATCGGCCTCATTGCGCTGGCGATCATCATCGTCGCGAGCCTGCCGTGGAGCTACAGCCTGATCCGCGATCCGGCCGGCCGGTCGGCGCTGCTGCTGGTCGATTTCGCGGCGCTGGCGAGCGGAGCGGGCTTTCTTGTTCTCGGCATGTTGCCGTTTCCCTGGCTGAAGCGCTGGTGGGGGACGCACCATCTCTACGCCTGCTCGGCGATCGCAAACCGGGTGATTTTCAGCCGCAGGCATGGACCCTTGATTGCGGTGCTGTCGGTGCTTGTTCACGTTCTCGCCGTCGTCATCGCCTGGTGCGTGGTGCAATCGATCGCGACACCGGTGCTGTTCGGTCAGGTTTTCCAGTTGGTTCCCCCGGTCATGCTGATCACCATGCTGCCGATCTCGATTGCCGGCTGGGGCGTGCGCGAGGCCAGCATGGGGCTCGCCTTCGGCTATGCCGGACTGATGGCCAATGAAGGCGTGAACGTCTCGCTGCTGTTTGGCGCGGTATTCTTCATCGTCGGCGCCTTCGGCGGACTGGTGTGGATCTTCAGCGCCGAGAAGGCCGCGCAGGGCGCCGCGCCGATCGAGGTTCCCGAGTAACGGTCTCAAGTAACGTTCTCAATTCAACATTCCCAAATAACGTTCCCGAGTAACGGCCGCGCGCAGCATGACCCTTTCCGAACCGCTCCTGTCGCTTTTCGCCATGCTCGCAGCAGCGGTGCTTTCGGCCGGCATGACCTGGGCGATCCGGCCGGTGCTCTTGCGGCACGCGCTGGCAACGCCGAACGCGCGGTCCTCGCATCGCATTCCGACGCCGCAGGGCGCCGGCATTGCCGTGATCGCGGCAACGCTGGCGGTCGCCGGAGCCCTGACGGCCTGCGCCGGCAGTATCCCCGCCGCGGTTTTCGCGGCCGCGCTGTTCATCGCAGTCGTCGGCTTTGCGGACGACCTCAAGTCGATCCCGGTGCTGACGCGACTGCTGCTGCAGGCTTTGGCCGTCGGCGCGATCATCTTCACGGCGCCCGGCGATATCCGGATCGTTCCGCCCTGTCCGATCTGGATCGAACGCGGCCTGCTTCTGCTCGCGGGCCTCTGGTTTGTGAATCTGGTCAATTTCATGGACGGACTGGACTGGATGACCGTGGCCGAGATCGTCCCGATCACCGGCGCGATGGTCGTGCTCGGGTTGCTTGGCGAGTTTCCGCTACCGGCAACCCTTGTTGCCGCCGCCCTCTGCGGCGCGATGCTGGGATTTGCGCCGTTCAATCGTCCGGTGGCGACGATTTTTCTCGGCGACGTCGGCAGCCTGCCGATCGGCCTGTTGCTCGGCTGGTGCCTGTTGCAACTGGCCTATCATCAGCAATTCGCCGCCGCGCTGCTGCTGCCGATGTATTATCTGTTGGACGCGACCACGACCCTGTTGCGCCGGCTCGTCAACCGCGAGCCGTTCTGGGCGGCCCATCGCTCGCATTTCTATCAGCGCGCGACCGACAATGGTTTTACCGTATCGCAGGTGGTCGGCGAAGTGTTCGCGCTCAACATCGGGCTTGCCGCACTGGCGGCCGGATCGATCGTGGCGCCGTCCGTCACGATCAAGCTCGCGTGTCTTGCGATCGGCGCCATCGCCGCGGCCGCGCTGCTGCGCCGGTTCGCGCGGCCGCGCGCGTAAATCTATCGAGCCTCCCGCAACAGCTTTTGCATCAATCCAGCGTAGCTCGCCATCGCGTCCGCAAAATTGTAGCGCTCCGCGATCGCAGCGGCACGTTCGCCCCTTGACGGATCCTCGGACCGGGATGCCAGCCGTATCGTTCGCGCCAGTTCCTCCGGGTTGCCGGGCTCGACCACCCAGCCAAGGCCATGCTCGCTGACGGTCAGCGCCGCTTCGGCATTCGGTTCGGAAAGCAGCAGCACCGGCCGGCCGATCGCAAGCAGATTGTAGAACCGGCTCGGCACCGATATGCCGGCGAGGTCCTTGCGATAGGGAATCAGCCAGATGTCGGCCGCGGAAAGGAACTGTTCGAGGTCTTCCTCCGGCACGCGTTCGACCAGCGTCACGTTGGGCAGATTGGCATCGGATTGCAGTTGCTTGAGCCGCTCGAACCCTATTCCCCAGCCCGACAGCAAAAAATGAATATCCGGATCGTCTCGCAATAGTCGCGCGGCATCGAACACGACATCCGGGTCATGTGTAAAACCAAGATTGCCGGAAAGACCGACCAGGAAACGCGCCGCGTGCAGCCGGCGATAGGGGTTGTCTGACAGGATCGGCCGCACGCCCGGCACCAGCGTGGCCCAATTGGGAATAAACCGGATCTTGTCGGGTGTTACGCCCTTGTACCGCAGCAGCAGCGCTTCGGTGTCCCGCCCGATGATGATGACGGCATTCAACGCGCGAAACATCAGCGCGTTGGCGCCGCGGATCGCTTTGGCGAGAATCGACGAAGGCCGCAGCAGGCCGGCCATCACCAGCACGTCGGGATAAAGGTCGTGCATGATCAGGGCCGACCGGGCGCGCTTCAATTTGGCAGCGGCGGCGACCGCATAAGGCAACATGAAAGGCGCCGGCACGGTGAGCGCCACGTCGCCACGCCGCAGTCTCAATAAGAGCGCCACGAACACGCGCAGGCTGAAGAGCGCTTCCGCGGCCGCGCGCCGGATCAGCGCGGCCTTTGCCGGTATCCGGTTTTTGATTTCGGTGACCACCGGTTGATCCCGACCGGTCGCCTCAAGCGAGGCGGAGCCCGGCGTTCCCGAAAGCACCAGAACCGACGCTTGCGCCGTCAGATGGCCGGCGATCGCCGCCATGATGGCAGCGGTCGTGCTCTGATCCGGCGGATAGTGCTGGCTGACGACGACGATCTTTGCGGTCTGATCCATAAATGGCCTGCGACGCGGTCGCGCCGGATTACGCGGCGGTCGAACCGAATTCGGGAACGGCATCCTTCAGCACGGCCTTGATGGTAACTCGATCGTCATTCGCGATGGCCTGATCGAGCGCTGTGATCCACTTTCGCAGCGCCTGCATCGGCGGTTCGTTGGGCTTGGCCGCCATGATGCCGGCGACGCCGATCTCGACCGCCGGTTCCTCGCTGGCGAACAGGATTTCGTTCAATCGCTCCCCCGGCCGCATGCCGGTAAAGACGATCTCGATATCATGGCCGGGCTCCAGGCCGGACAGGCGGATCATCCGCTCGGCCAGTTCGACGATCTTGACCGGATGTCCCATGTTGAGCACGTAGACCGACACATCCGCGCGCGCCGGCGCCAAGGCATGGGTCGCGGCCGTCAGCACCAGATCGCAGGCTTCCCGGATCGTCATGAAATACCTGACCATGTCGGGATGGGTGACGGTGACCGGCCCGCCCGCCTCGATTTGCGCCTTGAACTTCGGCACCACCGAGCCATTCGACGCCAGCACATTGCCGAAGCGCACCGAGATCAGCCGCATCCGCGGCTTGCCACCCGACTGCGCGGCCAGATCGTGATCCAGCGCCTGGCAATACATCTCGGCAAATCGCTTGGTGAGGCCGAGCATCGAGACCGGCTCGATCGCCTTGTCGGTCGAGATCATCACCATCGCCTCGGCACCGGCGGCCAGCGCCGCATCGGCGACATTCACCGATCCGAAGATGTTGGTCTTGACGCCTTCGCTCCAGTCGCGCTCCAGGATCGGCACATGCTTGAGGGCTGCCGCGTGAAACACGATATTCGGCTTGAACTCCTTCATCAGCCGCAGGATGCGTTCGCGGTCGCGGATATCAGCGATCCGGCCCTCGATGACGGCGCTGGACTTGCGCTCGGCCAGGGCTTCCATCACGGCATAGAGCGCCGGCTCCGAATTTTCGATCACCAGCAACCGCGCGGCGCCGAATGTGGCGACACGTTCGCAGATCTCCGAACCGATCGAGCCGCCGCCGCCGGTGACGATCACCGCCTTGTCGCTCACCAGAGCCTCGAGGCGCGCATAGTCGATATTGACGCTGGAGCGCAACAACAGGTCCTCGACGGCGACCGTTGTCAGCCGCGGCGTATCTCCGCTCTCCAGCGACGGCAGGCGGCTGACGACAAGTCCAAGCCGGCGCGCCCGCATCAGCACCGCTTCCGGGTGCGCCTCGGGATCGAAGGCCGACGGCGTCATCACCACCCGCGCGATCGGCTTGTCACGTCTTGCAAAATCGCGGATCACGTCCTCGATGTCGTCGATTCCGCCGAGCACCGGAACATTTC
>JAJYAH010000465.1 GCA_021779635.1 Pseudomonadota bacterium
AGGCCGCCTCAGGGCGGCCTTGCTTTTGGTGAAATGTGCCGGGGTTTGCTAGGGAAGAGACCGGATTCCGATTCGACCGGAATCGAATGTGCTTGACGGCACCGCGTGGTTCTATCTTTCGAGGAATCCCATATGCGCTCGATTTTATTCTGCCTGGTCGGCCTGATGGCAGCCTCGACGGATGCCGCCTTCGCTCAAATCAAGCTCTCGCCGAGGTCAACCGCGGCTGCCAATGAAGTCCGGTATTTCACTTCCATCGACGGCCTGATGGAGGGTAATGCCGACGTCATCCTCAAGGAAACCCGCCAGGGCAAGATTGTCACCTCGGCGGTGCTCGACGTTTGCTATCCCGCGCAGAAGGGTTCCGATCGCAAGGATCGTTTTATCGCCAACCTTGCGGTGAACGGCCAGACCCTGACCGGCGCCACCCAGAGCCTCGGCGACAAGCAGCCGGTGACGGTGAGGCTGGGGCGCAAGCCGACCGGTGAGACGTTCGAATTCAAGGGACAGATCAGCGTCGGCCAGGCCGTGACGGAAGTGAACTCGACGGACAATTCCGATCTCAGCGAAAAGGAATTCCTGGACAACCAGTCGAGCGATGACGGCATCACGCCAAGCCCGAAGGATTTTACCGAGGTTTCCCCGGAAGCGATTGCCGTGAGGGTAAAGCTGGAAGCGGCGGCCGATTTCCTCAAGGGGCTGAAGGGGCAGGACGTCGAGGTTTCCCTGAGCGGCCTCGCCGTCTCGTGCGACGCGCTGCGCGCCGGCGAGCAGACGATCAATATCACTGTGGATCCGGATCGCGCCGCGGCGCTGATCGCGAAGTCGAAATCGTCGCCCGGCGTAGTCGCCGCCGGCTGGACCAGCGGTGTCGTGGAAATGGAGCGCGCCATCCGCTTCGCGGCCGCCGACTGGCGCGACGGCGACCGGCTGAACAAGGACAAGCTCGCTGCCGCCATCGCCAGCGTGCTGACAAGAACCCTCGCCGCGAAATCGTCATCCTCGGCCTGGGACGCCACCACCGGCAAGCTGAAGCTGACGTTCAAACGGCCGAGCCAGATCGTGCCCGCGCTCGACCTCACTGAAACGATTGAGATTACCGCCCTGGTAGCAGCGGACAGGCCGGGTCCGTCCGACCGGCTGATGCTGTGGATCAGCAATCCCGTGATTTCGACGGCGGACGAATCCGCGGGCCCGAAACTCAATCTGGCCGACGAATCGAGCGGCGGCGACGAGGAAGCTGACCAGAAGGACGACAATGGCGCAGTCGATGCGCTGGCGAAGGAATTTCGCGGTCAGCGCTGGGACACGGATCAAGCGGCCTGGAAGTAAGGCCAGCCCCGATCGCATCGGATGGATCAGCAGCGCGGCGCCGCATCCGGGGAAGCGTCACGCACCCTCGCCATGCAATCACGCATTTGACATGCCGCGCCGTAGCGGCAATGAACAGGCCACATGTGAACAAGAGCTTTCAGGGTTTCACGTTTGATGGCGCGCTATGACGTAGTGGTGATCGGCGCCGGCCTTGGGGGCTTGACGACCGGCGCGATCCTCGCACGCGCGGGACGCAAGGTGCTGGTCATCGAGCGCAGCAATTCGGTCGGCGGCGCGGCATCGAGCTATATGTCCGGCGATCTGTTCGTCGAAGGCTCGCTGCACGAGACCAGCGATCCGCATCATCCTCACGATCCGAAACATCACGTGCTGACGCGAGCGGGCGTCATCGATGCCGTGAAATGGATTCCGTCCGGCGCATTTTACGAGGCGCGCGGCGGTCCGCTCGAGCGGCCGTTTACGATGCCAGACAATTTCGATGCGGCACGGCGCGCGCTGACCGAACGCTTCCCCGAGGCCCGTGCCGGGCTGCACCAATTGCTTGGAGAAATGGAACGCATTACCTCCGCCATGGGCACGCTTTCGCAAGGCCGGAACGCTTTCAGGAATCCGCGCGAGGCTCTCGTTGCCCTGCTGAAACTGGTTCCGGCGGTAGGCGACTGGCGCCTGTCGCTGTCGCGAAAGCTCGATCGGGTGTTCGGAGACAACGAAGCCGTCAAATGCGCGCTGGCGGCCAATCTCTCTTATTATCACGACGACCCGGCAACGCTGTGGTGGATCTTCTTTGCGATGGCGCAGGGAGGTTATCTCCTGAGCGGCGGCCGTTTCGTGCAAGGCGGCTCGCAACGGCTTTCCAGCGCACTCGCCCGCGCCGTCAAGGCAGCCGGCGGAGAGGTGTTGGTGCGCCGTGTCGTCAGCGGGATTGCGGTTGACCCGCAGGGTCGCGCCAGCATCGTCACGCACACCGCGCGCGACGGCAGTGATCCCAAGGTCGTGGAAGGCGTTCGGATCGTCAGCAACGCCGCGCCTGCGGCGTTGGCGCCGTTGATGCCGGCGGCGGCTGCGGAAAGATTGACGGCGGATTACCGGCAACGCTCCCCGTCGATTTCGCTGTTCGCCCTTACGCTCGGCCTGTCGAAACCGCCACGCGAATTCGGGATATCCGCCTATTCCACGCAATTGCTGCCGCACGACATGACGCGGCTGTCCGATTACGCGCAAGGTACGGCGTTGATGGCGGCGGAGCCCGGCGAGCGCATGCCGCCGATGTCCATCGTCGACTATGCCGCGATCGATTCCGGCGTTCCCGCCCCGCCCTATGTGCTCTTGATCGTTGGGCCGGACCTGCTGTCGAACTGGGACAGTTCGGACATGGACGCCTACCGCGAGAAGCGCGGGCGATGGCAGCAGGCGATCGTCCGCTATCTCTCCTCGCTTTATCCGGGCCTCTCCGCCGGCATCGTCGCGTCGTCATTCAATACCGCGCTGTCGGTTCGGCAATATCTCAATGCGCCCGACGGCGCCGTCTATGGGTTCGCGCCGACGCCGACGCGCTCGATCTGGCGCGCGACCGTCCAATCGCCGCGCACGGTGGTGCCAGGCCTCTATCTGGCGTCAGCCTATGCCGGCTTCGGCGGCTACACCGGCGTGGTGCAGTCCGCCGGCGTGTGCGCCGACATGATCCTGCGCGAGAATTAGGATTCAGTTGGTGTTGAGATGGAATCGCAGCGGCTTCGTTCCGATGAAGGAAACGAAATCGCCCTGCCGCTTCCAGGTCGCGGCTTCGCTCAAAGCGGCGATCAATTCGTCGTCGGCCTGCGCCCGCGCCGGCGGGCAGTCATGATCCCGCAGCGGCCCGGCCACGAAAATCACGGTATTGCCCGCGACCGAGAACTGGCCCTTGCCGTCCTTGCACCACAGTTCCAGCCTCGCTTCGCCGTTGTCGCCGATCTCGAGCGTCGGGAGCCGCTTCGATCCGGCCTGACGCGCTACATCCAGTGTCATATCGGAACCGAACGGAAAGCCGTCATCGGCGCTGGCCGGAATGGTGTTGAAGCCGGCCGCGACGAGGATCAGCGCGGCTGTGGCCGACCTCAAAAACCCCGCCAATGAATGCATATCGCCCTCGAAATATTCCGGTACGCATAACCCAACGTTTTAATCGCCGGGTGTGGCCTTGACCAGATTGGCCGCCATCAAAATCGTCCGTCTATAAGCCAATCCCCGCGGTATCCGCCGCGGGGATTTTCGTCGCCGTCCAGGCCGGTTTGCTACTTCAAAACCATCTCCGTGAACGGATGCACATAGGCCTGCAGCATGACAAAGAGACCGACCAGACAGGCCAGCGTAATCGAATGCTTGAACACGAAGCGCAGGATCGTGCCTTCGTGCCCGACCCAGTTGGTGGCGGTGGAGGCGACGACGATCGACTGCGCGTCGATCATCTTGCCCATGACGCCGCCGGACGAGTTCGCCGCGCTCATCAGGATCGGCGACAGGCCGAGTTGTTGCGACGTGATCTTCTGCAGGTTGCCGAACAGAATGTTCGACGACGTATCCGACCCCGTCAGCGCGACACCGAGCCATCCGAGCAGGGTACCGAAGAAGGGATAGAGTACGCCGGTCGCGGCAAAGGCGAGACCGAGAGTCGCGTCGACTCCGGAAAGGCGGGTCAAAGTGCCGATCGCCAGCATCGCCGAGATGGTGATCAGCGAAATCGAGCAAAGCTTGATGGTGCGCCCATATTCGGAGATGATCCTGGCCGGCGACAGCCCCATGATGAGGCCCGCGATGATGGCGGCAATCAACATCCCCGTGCCGGTAAACGACAAATAGGTGAACGAGAACACCGCGGCCTCTTTGGTCGGCGTCGGAACCACCGGCGCAACCTTGTTGATCATGTTGTGCAGTTCCGGAACCGGATAGTTCCAGGTGAAGATCGGATTGACGGCCGCCTTGAACCAGCCGGTGCCCCAGATCAGCAGGATGGCGCACAGGATGATCCACGGCAGCAGCGCGGTGATCAGTTCCGCCGATGTCAGGGGTGTCTGATCGATCAGCTTCGCCGGCGGCATGGTGCTGGCGGATTCATCATTGCCGCGCAACGCCGGCGACAGCCAGAGCACCCTGGGCTGCCAGACCTTCAGGAACAGGATCAGGCAGCCCATCGAAATCAGCGATGCGCCGATGTCGACAATCCACGGATTGATATAGTTCGAGATCAGAAATTGCGGAATCGCGAACGACAGGCCGGTCACCAGAATCGCCGGCCAGACCTCCTTCATGCCCTTCCAGCCCGCGAACGCCCATACCACCCAGAACGGCACGATCAGCGAGAAGATCGGCAACTGCCGTCCGACCATGGCGCCAAGAAGATAGGGATCAAGGCCCGTCACCGACGCGAGGCCCTGGATTGGAGTGCCGAGCGCGCCGTAGGCCACGGGCGCCGTATTCGCGATCAACGACAGGCCGGAAGCGGCGAGCGGCGAAAAGCCGAGCCCGATCAGGATCGCACCCGTGATCGCCACCGGGGTCCCGAAGCCCGATGCGCCCTCGAAAAACGCACCGAACGAGAACGCGATCAGCAGCAATTGCAACCGCCGGTCCGCGGTCACTCCGCCGACGGCGCGCTTGAGCGCTTCAAACCGGCCTGCGCATACCGTGAGCTGGTACATGAAGATGACGTTCAGCACGATCCAGCCGATCGGGAAGAAGCCCGTGACGATGCCCAGCAACGAGGCGCGGATCGCCATGTTGGCCGGCATGGTGAAAAGGAAGATGGCGACCAGATTGGCCAGTACCAGCGCGATAATCGCTGCGATATGGGCTTTGACCTTGCCGCTTGCGATCAAAACCAGCAGCGTAACCACGGGTATCGCTGCGGCGATGGTCGAAAGCGTTGTGTTGTTGAACGGATTGTAGACTTGATTCCACACTTCCATATCCAGTTCCTCCCCACGCGTTATACGGCGCGCCGACCAGCGTGGACGGTCAGGCGTGCCTAGCGTAATCGCAGGATGTCACTGCAATGCGCGAACTGGAGGCGAATCTGGCGGCGCCAAAATCCGCTCACAACCTCGCGAAGTGAAGGCCCCCACCCCTCGCCGTTAGGCCCATGCTAGGGTGTAGCCGGAGGTGGGGACAAGCCAGCGCATATCGCGAAATCCGCGACTTTAGTCTATACACCCTCAATTCTTCCATTTTTTCAGGCTTTTAAAGCTATCCCCGGGAGACGGTAATCTGTGAACAACATCCGTTCGACGCTCGCATCCGTGTGGCGGATCGCTGCTCCCTATTTCCGCTCCGAGGATAAATGGGCCGGCCGCGGCCTTCTGGCCGCGGTGATTACCATCGAACTTGCGGTTGTATTCCTGACGGTTCTGTTCAACCGCTGGAACAACGTCTTTTACAATGCGCTTCAGGAGCACAACCAGGCGGTCTTTACCTACCAGATCGGCTATTTCTGCGTTCTGGCGGCGTTCTGGATCGGGCTGAAGGTCTATCAGCTCTATCTCAACCAGTGGCTCCAGATCCGCTGGCGGCGCTGGATGACCGCCCGCTATCTCGGCGGCTGGATGCATGACGCCAATCACTATCGGATGCAGCTTC
>JAJYAH010000466.1 GCA_021779635.1 Pseudomonadota bacterium
GGTGTTCGCAGACGTGCAAGCGCGGCTTGTCGGCTCCCAACTCGGCCAACAAGATTTCCGCCGTCTGTCGCGCGCGCGTCAACGGACTGGTGACGAGATGCTCCCAGCGAACGCCCTGTCGCAACAGCGCCGCCGCCAAGGAAGAACTCTGCGCGCGGCCCGCCGGTGTCAGGGGGCGCTCCGCGTCGTCGTGAATGCCGTTCTCGCCGAGCGGCTGCGCGTCCGCGTGGCGAATGATGTAGAGATCCATGCCATCGTTCCTCTCCGCTTAACCGCGACGCGAAGCGCGGCAGTGTCGCGCGCTCCGCTTCGCGGCTAAGCGAGTTGTTGGGCTTGCCCTATGCCCGTTGTGCCATTGTTCCCTATAATAACAAATCTCTCCGCAATTGGCCCGAATGGGAACAAAACGCGCCATAGGATTTTTTTCGAGACTACGACGCAATGAAACGAACGGACCTCCGCAATATCGCTATTATCGCCCACGTCGATCACGGCAAGACGACGTTGGTCGATCAGATGCTCCGCCAATCCGGCTTGTTCCGCGAGAGCGAGCTGCGCGGCAGCTGCATTCTCGACTCCAACGATCTGGAGCGCGAGCGCGGCATCACCATCTTGGCCAAGAACATCGCCCTGAAAGTCGGCGATACCAAGATCAACATCATCGACACGCCCGGCCACGCCGATTTCGGCGGTGAAGTCGAGCGCGTTCTGAAAATGGCCGACGGAGCCTTGCTCCTCGTCGATGCCGCCGAGGGGGTCATGCCGCAAACGCGCTTCGTGCTGCGCAAGGCGTTCGCCTGCGGTCTGCGGCCCATCGTCGTCATCAACAAAATCGACCGCCCCGACGCCCGGCCCGTCGATGTCCTCAACGGCGTCTTCGATCTATTCGTCGAGTTGGACGCCGACGATGCCACCCTCGATTTTCCGACCATCTACGCCTCGGGCCGCGACGGCATCGCCTTTGCGGAACTCCCCTCGCTTCCCTTTGTGGGGAAAGGGGCGGGGGCTGAGGGAGGAGACTCCATCCGCCCGCTGTTCGATGTCATCCTGGAGAAAGTGCCGCCGCCGGAAGTCGAGCCGGACGCGCCGCTGCAAATGCTGATCGTCACGCTGGATTACAGCGACTATGTCGGCCGTATCGGCATCGGCCGCGTCGTCGCCGGGAAGATCAAGAAGGGCCAACGCATCGCCCTGCTCAAGCCCGACGGCCGGCGCATTGACGACACCGTGGCCCAGCTCTACGTCTTCGACCGTCTGGGCCGAACCGAAACCGATGAGGTCGGCGCGGGCGATCTCTGTGCCGTCGTCGGTCTGGAAGAAGTGCATATCGGCGACACCGTCGCCGACTTCGAGCAAGCCGTCGCCCTGCCGCCGATCACGGTGGACGAACCGACTCTCGAAATGATCTTCCGCATCAACGATTCGCCGTTCGTCGGCCAGGACGGAACCTATGTGACGAGCCGTCAACTGCGCGATCGCCTGCTGCGCGAACTGGAATCGAACGTCGCCCTGCGCGTCACGCCGGACGAAGAGAAGCGCGACGAATTTCACGTTGCCGGCCGCGGTCTGTTGCACCTCGGCATCCTATTGGAGAATATGCGCCGTGAAGGATACGAATTATCCGTTGGCAAGCCGCGCGTCATCACCAAGGAGATCGACGGCCAGGTGATGGAGCCGATCGAGTATCTCGTCATCGAAGCGCCGCCGACCTCGGTGGGCGCGGTGATGGAGTTGGTCGGTAATCGCCGGGCCGAGTGCGTGAAGATGGAAAGCCACGGTGAAATGACGCACATGGAGTTCACCATCCCGGCGCGTGGCCTCATCGGTATCGGCACGCGCCTGATGACGGCGACGAGCGGCGAGGCCATCGTGCATCACAACTTCTACGACTATCAGCCGGTGCGCGGCGGCATCCCCTCGCGTCTGAACGGCGTCATGGTCTCGATGGAATCGGGCCGCACCACGGCGTATGCGCTCGATAACCTGCAAGAGCGCGGCATCCTCTTCGTCGGTGCCGGCGAGCAAGTCTACGAAGGCCAAATCGTGGCCGAGCATTGCCGCGACAACGACCTCCCCGTCAACGCCTGCCGCGAGAAGAAGCTCACCAACATGCGCGCCGCCGGTTCGGATAAATCCATCATCCTCAAACCACCGCGTCAACTGACATTGGAATTGGCGTTGGAATATATCGAAGACGATGAATTGGTCGAAGTGACACCCAAAGCGATTCGGCTGCGGAAGATGTACCTCAAGGAGAACGACCGCAAACGCTATGCACGACAAGCTCAGTCGTGAGACAACGCCACCGACTGCGTTATGCGAGGGACAATGGTGAAGGCTTGAACTGTGTGCGAGAAAACTCGCATGTACAGTTCACAGGGAGGCTTGAGGACCGCAAGATCCTCGATTCCATACCAGCATAGTCAAGTGACCCAGACCAAGGGCGCGAGTTTGGTTTCTAAAAGGAACAGCGCTATGCCAGATGTAAACTCGAAGTCTGTCGCCAGTTACCTCCAATGCAACCCTGAAGCAGTCCACGAAACTAGCGAGGGACGAGGTTGGCAGGGATTAACTGTCAATCTCGACTATTTTGATCCATTTGAACGAGATACTCTACGTTATTCCGAACATCATATCTGTATCAATGTGGGAAAGGACGCAGCCAGGCTCACATATATCTACGAAGATGGGTGCAGATTGAAAACACTTGAAAAGGTGATTCGTCCCGGCGAATTCCTATTGACGCCAGCGCAACAGCCTGTCCGCTGGCAACTGCATGACCATGCGACTGCTTTATCCATTCGACTTGATCCGGAGTTCCTAATAAATATCGCCGAATCGTCGATGAACATGAATCCAAATCGGGTCGAATTTTTGCACAGAGTAGCGATTCGTGATAGTCGAATTCTTTCCTTGGGGTCTGACCTACGAAACGAGCTACGAATAGGCGGCTTCGGAGATAAGCTATGTGCCGAGAGCGCCGCTAACCAGCTTGCCGTGCATCTGCTCCGCCACTATTCTACCTGCCCGTCCGAGCTTGTCCGGCGGAAGGAGCCAAGGCGTGATGGAGTAGTGCGAAAGGTGCTAGCCAACATCGAGAAGCAATTGAGGACCGGTCCTTCCTTACTTAGCCTGAAATCACAGGCGCAAGAGTTTGGTGTGAGCGAATGTCAACTATCCCGATGGTTTCAGGAATCCGAGGGCTTGCTCTTCACCAAGTTCGTTGAAAGTCGACGGATTGAGTTAGCGAAACAGCGATTGCTGGATTGTCCTGAAAAGAGCATAGAGCAAGTCGCTGCCGAACTCGGATTCAAGAGTTCGGGCCACTTCTGCAAATTCTTCAAGCGGGCAACTGGCCGCACACCTACCGAATTTCGAAACACTATTGCCTAAACTGCAAGGAAGTACAACAACTTTCGCAAGACCGTGCATTTTCCTTTCGCTCTCTGGCTGCTACACTTAAGGTAGATTTGCCAGGCTTGGATGTCGCTCCCGCGTGAGTCGCATGCTGAGCTTGGTGTTCGGTGGCGAAGAGCTGCCTCAATTGATTGAAGGAGTAGTGCTATGAATCGCAACATGCTCGTCCTCACGGCGGTTACCGCTATCCTTTTGTTCTGCGGCGTACAGCGTGTGGCTGCAGACGCGACGGCCGATGTAAAGATCATCTTCAAAGACGTGCCCGACAGGTCAACGCAATTAGCGCATGTGACGAACAACGGCTCAAAGGTCGTCATCGTAACGATCCACTGGGTCAACGTCGAGAAGGGAAAAAAAATTGGCGAGGGCGATAAGGATTTTGAGGTTGCTTCCGGCAAGGAGGTCTTCATCGGCGGAACAAAGTCGTTTGACACTATCACCATGTATAGCATCAAGACGGCCTACTATAAATAGTGGGATAAGAACCGTCTCGCAGATGACAACTCTTTCCTAGGGGTGCAGCAATGAATCGGAAGCTGATGCTTGCATGTTTCGCCGCAGTCGCGTTCTCGTCAACCGGTTGCCTTGAGGAGGTCGGGAAAGCGGCCGACGCTCTCGATCGTTTCTCGATACAGATCGACAAGACGACCAAGGAAGGTGGCGATTTGTATCGACTGGTGGATAAGACTTCGGCCGAGCTGCGAGAAGTAATCAAGGATGCGAAGCAATCGGGCAAGGAGATAACCGCCGATTTCATGTTCAGATGGGCCGAGGAGCGCAAAGAGACGTTCGAGCAGATCCGAAAGTTGAGCAACACTGTTTTCAAGGACTCGCATGTCCTCATCCGCCACCTTCAGGTGGCCGGCCTCTCAAGTCCGCTGCAGCTTGGCAACGAGTTAAAAGGTTTCAGCGCAGACATCCGGGAGGAAATGGCCCGTTCTCTGGCAATGATTCCTATGGCCACAGATCCGAAGACGCTAACCGGTTATTCGGGCCTGACTTGGAGCGAGCGTGCCAGCGGCTACTATCAGGTAACATTCCAAATTAAAGATGCCGCAAGGCTGAAAATCTCGGTCGGCGGCGGAGATCCCATCGAGCCAGCGAAAACACCGACCGGCTCCGAGGTCACTTTTCGAATCCCGAATACACCTTCCGTCAGGATGCGATTCGATGACCGTCATGATAAAGTCGTCGGCTTCGCATTGGTTGATGCAGACCAAAAGACGCCGGCAAAGGACTGGAGGGTTCGGTGTTCCGGTTGGATCCTGCTCCAACCGAGGTTCCCGGTCGAGTATTCGCTGCGCGTGATTTCGCCAGGCGCAGGCGCTGGAGGTGAGTCCCGAATCATCGATCAGGGTTCGGCGATAAATGAACTGATCCTGTCGACCCCGGGTTCGGGGCATTCGCGTGCCGCGCGGCACGGGGCCATATACCGAGCCGCTCGAACGCGTCTGCCCGTAGGTCCGTCGCGTGTGATGATCCCAAAGCAGGCGACATGGTCGCTGACGGTCAAATTCCCGGACGGAAAGTCCGAAGTGCTTTGCGATGGAAAACTACGCGTCACGAATGACTTTGGTTTAGTTACGGTCACGCCAAATTTGACCGAAGGTACCTGGACTCTTTTGATCGATGTCGAACCGAAGTAAAAACCTTTCCGTACAAAAACAGTACGATTGCACCCCAACAAAGGAGCCGTCCGATGACGATTGAAGAACGCCTCTCTATGATGGAACGTCGCCTCGCCCGGTGCCAGCGGCTGCTAATAGCGGTGGTTCTAACCGTCCCGATCTTCTTCCTGGTCGGGGCGGCGGCCGATCAAAAGTTTGAGGATCTAGTCTGTCGGTCGCTGACGGTGAGGAAGGATTCAGATGGAAAGTTAAAAATCAAAATGACCGACGACGGCAAAATCTTCGCAAACGGAGTAGACATCCTGGCGGAACAAACGGCTCTGAAGACGGAACTGACGACGCTGAAGACGGAGCTGATGGCTCTCACAATGAAAGTGGATGGCAGGATTAAAGACATTAAATTTCATTATACCTATGTCCAGATGAAAACTACGGAACAAGAGGTTACCCTCGAAGCTCAATTTCCAGAGCCGGTGGATTTTGTCGCTCTGTGCGGCCTCGGCTGGGACAATGAGTCGGTGCGAAGCTTGTATCTGGAAAAGATGGGCGATGGCAAGGCATGGAAGGCGAAGTTCGTCGGGGTTCGCGGAAAAAGTGTGGAATGGATCCCAGGCACGAAGCTTCTTGGAGTCAAAATTGTTCGTTAGGAGTCGCGCCAAAATAAACTATCTATTTCTTAGTATTCATGCGGATGGATTTCGTAGTTCCATTCGCCACGATAGTCGTTACGCTTGATGTTGCACTCGGCTAATTCTTCATCGCTCACCACACGTCCTTTGTCGTAGGTGCCTTCGTCAAGCCAAGCGTGAATCTCCAATCCCGTTTCCGTGGTCGTCGCGCCAATCGATTGCACGACGACTTCCAACGTCTCCAGCGGCACTCCCCGCCGATTTCGCG
>JAJYAH010000467.1 GCA_021779635.1 Pseudomonadota bacterium
CGTCGGCGAGCAATTGGCCGGATTCGTCGACGATCGACACCCGTTGCGGCTTCAGGCCGCTGACGGCGGAGGCGACCAAATGGCGGATGGCCTTGATCTGCTGCGGCTCGAGCGCGCCGCGCACCCGCACCACGATCGAGGCCGATGGTTCGGGGGTCTCGCGCGAAAACAGTGGCCGCTCCGGCAGCACGAGATGGACCCGGGCCGCCTGGACGCGGTCGATGGCGCGGATGGTACGGGCAAGTTCGCCTTCGAGCGCGCGCAAATGGTTGATGTTCTGGACGAAGCTGGTGGTGCCGAGCGCGTCGGATTTGTCGAAAATCTCGTAGCCGACGCCGCCGCCCTTGGGCAGGCCGGACTCGGCGAGCTTCATGCGCAGCCGGGTGACCTTGTCCTTCGGCACCATGATCACGGCGCCATCGTTGCGCAATTCGTAGGGAATGGCCTGGCGTTCGAGGTCCTTGATGATGCCGGAGGAATCCTCGGCGCTTAGGTCGGTGAAGAGGGTGGTCATCTGCGGCGTGGTGACACGCATGATGACGAACGCAAAGAAGCCGATCAGAGCGGCTGTCACCGCGACCATCGCCAACAAACGCGAAGCGCCCAGACCCCTTAGGAAACCCACGAGCCCCTGCAAACCAACTGCCCCCCGAGATTCGGCCCGAAGAGCCGACTGGGCAATTATTGCCTATGGGATGGTTTCGATATGGTTAACGAAGGTTAAGAGCCGTGGCAAAAGTTCGGAATGAAAAAGATCGGCCTCGCAGAACGAGGCCGATTTTCGTCAAATTCGATGGGCTCTGGAAGTGTTATCCAGCAAAAGCCTGCCCCGTACGTGATGCGGGGTGGACGCCGGTTCGCGCGAAGAAGACGCGCAAATAAAGAAGCAGAGCCTCCGTTCCGATTCAATCGGAACGGAGGCTCTGAACATCGTTTATTGGCGATATTGCTGGATTCGGGTCGTACGCAATCCGGCAAGGCCATGCTGATCGATCGAGAACTGCCAGGAAAGGAATTCGTCGACGGTCAGCGTGTAGCGGCTGCAGGCTTCCTCAAGGGAGAGCAGGCCGCCGCGGACTGCGGCAACGACTTCGGCCTTACGGCGAATAACCCACCGTTTGGTACCGGGTGCGGGTAGGTCCGCAATTGTTAACGGACTGCCGTCAGGCCCGATGACGTATTTTACCCTCGGGCGATGGGGTTCTGTCATGGCGTACTCACAAACTCTCAACCACTGAACTCACCGAAGCAACCTACGCCCGGCGGCTTAAAATTTGCCTAAGCCCAAGGCTCCAATAAGAATCTCCTTGAAAATGCCTGCAAAGCAATTTGCCCCCTCGGGGGCAGCGGCCGCCGGGGGATCAAGGGCTGTGGGCGCGGTATGGAACGCCGGATCGGCGACGTCAGGCGATCGCAGGGTGCGGTCGCCGTCAGCTCGCGATGCTCTGGATCTGGCTGACCGTGTAGGTTTTGCCGCCGATCGTCAGCAGCGGCGGCGACTGGGTGAGATCGACCGAGGTGACCACGCCCTGGACCTGGGTCGTCACGGCGACGGTGTTGTTCGCGGAGTCCTTGGCGGTGGCGGTCATGGTGTAATTGCCGGCGGGCCACTGGGTGCCGTCATTGCCTTGACCGTTCCACGTGAACGGCTGGTTGTTGCCCGCCGCCACGCTATAGGTGCCGGAGTAGACCGTCTGGCCGGTGTTGTTGGTGATGGTAACGGTGACATCTGAAGCGCTCGGGACACTGAGCTCCCATGTCGCGGTGCTGTTGGACAGTGCGGCGGTGCTGCCATTGACCACTGCGGTCTTGCCGACGAATCCCAGCGCCTGGGTCGATTGCGCGGTCTGCTGCAGGGATACCAGCGTTGCCAGCGAATCGTTGGTGTTGAGCTGCTGCTGGACGCCGGCGAATTCGACGAGCTGTTGGGTGAACTGGTTGGTGTCCAGCGGATCGAGTGGATTCTGGTTCTGCAATTGGGTCGTCAGCAGGGTCAGGAAGCTTTGAAAGTTGCCGGCGATCTGCTGGGAAGCCAGCGCGTTCGCGGACGAGGCCGACGAACTCGACGAAGATGAGGCCGGTAAGGGAGTCGTTCCCGAAACGACCGGGCTCGCGGTGCCTGATGTTGCTGTCATGTCCGTCTCCTCAGACCCTGATATCGACGCCGCTGCTCCATCCGAGCATGCGGCCGTAGGTTCGTCCCGCGACTGCCGCGGGAATGGTGTCTTCTTCGCTCACCACCAGTCGCTGGGCGTTGCTGCCGGTCTGGTTGCCGCTGTTCTGATTGGATGAAGATTGGTCGCGCAGGCTGAATTGCAGGCCGCCGCTGCCGGTCTTGAGGCCGGCGTCGTCCAGCGCGCGCTGCAATTGCGGTGCGTCCTGCTGCAGCATCGACAGCGTTTCCGGCTTTTCGACCGTCAAATGCGACGTCACCTGGCCACTGCGATCGACATCGATGCGGACATCGATGCGGCCAAGGTCGGCAGGATCGAGCCGGATTTCGAAGCTGCTCTTGCCGTTCTTGACGGAAGCGGCGATCTCGAGCGCGAGCCCGCTCAATGGCACAGGCGCGTTCGTTGCCGCCGTGACGCTCAGCGATCCTGTGGGAGCAACGTTCGTCGTCGCGGAGGGAAGCTGTGGCCCAACCGCGCCCAGCGCCTGCACGCCAGCGTCCGATCCAGCGGCTGGCGTATGTGCGGTCTCGGTGCCCGTCGAACGCTCATGCACGGTGCCGGCAACCACCGATGTCAATGAGGGATTGGCGGAGGTATCGGCTTTCGCGGCGTCCGCAGGGCCATTGCTTGCGGCCTGCGTGCCGCTGGCAGCGGCCGGCTGCGCGGTCGCTGCGGCTGGATCGGTCGTGCCCGGCGTGGTCCCCGAATTGTCCGATGTCGCCGTCGCGGTCTGCGTCGCGCTTGCGGTCTTGGAGGATGTGGTTTTCGGTGCCGCCGGTGCGGTAGCGGCAACAGCGGTCGTCACCGTCGTCGCGGCTGCGGCGGTTTGCGGTTTCACCGGCGTGGCGGTTGGCTGGCTTGGCGCCGCTTGAGTTCCGGTCTTCGGCGTCGCGGTGGTACCCGGAGCGATCGCAGCCGCAGCCGCGGCGATTGCGGTGGGATCAGCGACGACAGCGGCGGCAACCCCGGAATCGATCTTGGCCTGTGCCGACGAAGCCGCCGATGCGGTAGCGGCGGCCGGCATGCTGGCGGCAATGGCTGCCGCCGCGATCGCCAACGGTGCCGTGGCATTGCCGGAGGTCGGCGATGCCGTGGCATTGCTGGGGGTCGGCGGTGCAGCCGGAGCATTCGTCACCGCGACCGTGACGGGGATCGCGGTCGCGATGGCGTTCGTCGCCGTCGCGGCATCCTGCTGTGCCGAGGCGGCGGGATCGGTCGAAGAGCCGGCAGCAGCAGTGTCGCCGGACGACGACTTTGCGGCCGATTTTGCTGTGTCGGATTTTGGGTTGCCGGACTTCGCCAGGGATGGCGGGGTGGCGTCGGCGCTGGTGCTGGAACTACTGTTGGAAGCTGCGGCGGCGGAGACGTTTTGATTGCCGGAATCGTTATTGGCTGGCGGGTTGGCGGACGCGGCGTTCTGCGATCCGCCGTTGTTCGCGGCGGCCGGAGCGTTGTCGGAGGACGATTGCCAGGACGGTTGCGGCGGTGCCGTGGCGGCGGAGTTGCCGGCATCGCTGGCGCTGTTGCTATCGACCAGCGCGCCGAAAATATCGTTTCCGGGGTTGGAGTCGGGCCTCGCAGCCCGCGGCGGCGCGCTCTGAAAGGGCACGTTTGTCGCTGCTTCTGATGTGACGCTGTACACCGGCGGCCTCTCGCAATGATACCGGCCCATGATCAGCAAGGACCGGGCCACGCCCTTCCGTAAAAAATACCATTATATTTCAATTAGTTATGTGGTTGTTCCGAATCGGAGGCGCGGCTTTGGGGAGGTCCCTTTTCTGCCCCGCGGCAAGATTTGCCGTTCGTGGTTGCAAAAGGGTCGAGCATGATTGCGTGACGGGAATCCGGCCTATATTAAAGAACAGCTTTTCAGCCGCTCTGGCGAACCCGCTTTCCAGGGAATGCTCCAAGGCTTCCTGATCGCGCGGCGTTTCGAGGCCGTCGCGGTCGCATTGATGACCGGAACCATGCTCAACAGTCTGGATCTCGCAGGCCGCCCGCAGGACACCAGGATCGTCGTCGCCATGTCCGGCGGCGTCGATTCGTCGGCGACGGCTGCGCTGTTGAAGTCCGAGGGATACGACGTCGTCGGCATCACATTGCAGCTTTACGATCATGGCGCGGCCACCCATCGCAAGGGCGCCTGCTGCGCCGGCCAGGACATCCACGACGCACGCAATGTCGCCGAGCGGATCGGCATTCCGCATTACGTGCTCGATTATGAGAACCGCTTTCGCGAATCGGTGATCGACAACTTCGCCGACAGCTACGCCTCGGGCGAGACGCCGGTGCCGTGCATCGAGTGCAACCGCTCGATCAAGTTTCGCGATTTGCTCAAGACCGCGCGCGAACTCGGCGCCTCGGCGCTCGCGACCGGGCATTATGTGGCGTCGCGCCGCGCCGGCGACGGATCGCGCGCGCTGATCTGCGCCGCCGATGCCGATCGCGACCAGAGCTATTTCCTGTTCGCGACCACGCGCGAGCAACTCGATTATCTGCGCTTTCCGCTGGGCGACATGACCAAGCCGCAGGCGCGCGAATTGGCGCGCCGCTTCGGCCTTGAGGTTGCCGACAAGCACGACAGCCAGGACATCTGCTTCGTACCGACCGGGCGCTACACCGACATCATCGGCCGGTTGCGGCCGAATGCCGTCGAGCCCGGCGACATCGTCGACCTCGCGGGCCGCGTCATCGGCCGGCATCAGGGCATCGTTCACTTCACCGTCGGCCAGCGGCGCGGATTGGGCATCGCCTCCAGCGCGCCGCTCTATGTGGTGCGGCTGGAGGCCGCCAGCCGCCGCGTCGTGGTGGGACCGCGCGAGGCCTTGCGGATGGACCGCATCGTGTTGCGCGACGTCAACTGGATCGGCGACGGCGAGCTTGATCGCGCGGTCGGCCAGGGTCTTGAGATTTTCGTGCGGGTGCGATCGACCCGGGCGCCGCAGCCGGCGTGGCTGCGCGCGGCCGATGGCGGTTACGAAGTCGAACTGGTCGCGGGCGAGGAGGGGGTATCGCCGGGTCAGGCCTGCGTGTTCTACGATGCGCCGGCGGGGCGGGCGCGCGTGCTCGGTGGTGGATTCATCCAGCGCGCGACCGCGAAGAGTGCGACGGCCAAGGGCGCGATTCGGCCGCCGCTGCTGGTCGAGGCAATGCGCGGTTAGGATTCCAAGGCGGGGCATGGCTGCAGATATCGACCGCGCGGGGGTCGCAAGGGCTTATGGTCGCTGGGCGCCGGTCTACGATCTGGTGTTCGGAAAGGTATTTGATCACGGTCGCCAGTCGACCATCGCCGAGGCCGACAGGATAGGCGGCCGGGTTCTCGATGTCGGCGTCGGCACCGGACTGTCGCTCTCGGATTATTCGCGCACCACGAAATTATGCGGCGTCGATATTTCCGAGCCGATGCTGCGCAAGGCGCAGCAGCGCGTGCGTGCGCTGGGCCTCGGCAATGTCGAGACGCTCGCGGTGATGGACGCCAGGAACCTCGCCTTTGCGGATTCGTCCTTCGACGCGGTGGTGGCGCAATATGTCATCACCGCGGTTCCGGATCCGGAAGCCACGCTCGACGACTTCATCCGCGTGCTCAAACCCGGCGGCGAACTCATTCTGGTCAATCATATCGGCGCTGAAAGCGGCCCGCGCCGCATCTTCGAGCTGGCATTCGCGCCGCTGGCGCGGCGGCTCGGCTGGCGGCCGGAATTTCCGTGGGCGCGCCTGACCGACTGGGCTGCAAAACATGGCGGCGTCTGCCTGGCCGAAC
>JAJYAH010000468.1 GCA_021779635.1 Pseudomonadota bacterium
GGTCGCCCGAATGTCGCGCAAAAACAGCAGCACCACGATGACGGCGAGAATGGCGCCTTCGAACAGCGTTGAGATCGCTGCCTCGTAGTTGCCTTTGGTAAACTCCACCGAGGTGTCGATCAGCTTGAGATCGACATCGGGATAGGCAATTTTCAGCGCGTCGATCCGCTTCTGAACGGCGGCTGCGACCACCACGTCGCTGGCGCCCTTCGACCGCTTGATGCCGAGCGCCACCACCGGCTCGCCGTTGAAGCGGGCAAATGTCCGGCGGTCGGCGATGGTGTCGGTGACGGTGCCGAGATCGTCCAGACGTACTTCGCCGCCTCCGAACAACGGAATCATGGTTCCGGCGAGTTCGTTGAGCGTCTTGGCGCCGGCCAGCGTCCGGATCGCCTGGTCGTTCTTGCCGATCTCCGCCCGGCCGCCGGCAAGGTCGACATTGGTGCCGCGCAGGCTTTGGCTGACATTGACGGCGGTCAGGCCGGCCGCCTGCAGCCGGTCCGGATCGAGCGAGACTAGAATCTCGCGCTCGACACCGCCGATGCGCTCGACCTGGGCGACGTTACGCACGCCCTGCAGCGCGCGTTTGACGACGTCGTCGACGAAATAGGACAATTGCTCCGGCGTCTTGCCCGGCGATATCGCGGCATAAGTGACGATCGGCAGGCCGATGACGTCGACGCGCTGGATCAGAGGCTCGTTGACGTTTTGCGGCAGGTTGCTGCGGACGCGGGTGACGGCGTCCTTGACGTCGTTCAGCGCCCGGTCGGTGTTGGTCTCAAGGGCGAACTGGATCGTCGTCAGCGACAGCCCGTCGGTGATCGACGATGAAATGTGCCGCACGCCCTCGACGCCCGATACGCCGTCTTCGATGGTCTTGGTGACCTGGGATTCCAGTTCGGCCGGCGCGGCGCCGAATTGCGATACCGCGACCGAGATCACCGGGATGTCGGCGCTGGGCAGGCGCGTCACGGCGAGCTTGGTGAAACTCAGCCAGCCCAGCACCAGCAGGATGATCGAAAACACGACGGAAGGCAGCGGGTTGCGGATCGACCATGCCGAGATATTTAAAGCCATCAGCGTACCCGCGTTCGATCGAGGTCCTCGGCGAACATGGTCTTGATCTGGTCGCCGTCATGCAACGAGCTGCCGGCGTCGGCCACGACGATTTCGCCGACATCGAGGCCCTGAAGGATTTCCGTGCTCGTATCGGACACCAGTCCGACCCGAACCTTCCGCGTCTCAACCGTATTTCCTTTGACCACCTGGACGGTGAGGTGGTCAATGGCAGTACGGGGGATCGCGACCCCGCAGCTGCGTCTGGCATCAATGTTGGCGCGGGCGAACATACCGACCTTGAGCGAGGGGTTCTTGGGGAGCGATATCCGGACGTGGCCAAGCTGGCTGGTACGATCGATTTGCGGCGAAACCAGCCTGACGTGCCCCACGAGGTCCGGCGCATCGTCGCGGCTTACCCGCACCGTCACTCCCGGACTGAGCTTCAACATGTGGACGGCCGGCACTTCGGCGTCGAGTTCAATTTCGTCGTTGACGGAAATTCGAAACATCGGTCCGGCCTGCGGCGAGGCCGGCGCTCCGACGATGGTGCGGACCTGGGTAACCAATCCGGCGGCCGGAGCGCGCAACGAGGTCGGTGCCGGTTTCGCGCCGCCGGCGGGACTTCCGGGTTGCGTCGGCGGTGGCGTCAGCCGCGCCAATTCCTGATTATCGCTGACCATGTCGCCTTCATGGACCAGAAGTTCCGAAACCTTGGACCCTTCCTGGTCGACGCCGACAACCGCTTCCCTGCGGGGCACGAAAAATCCAGTGACCCGCACGGTGTCGGAGAAGCAGGCATTGGTGGATTTTGTCACGATGACGAGGGCGTCGCCCGGCGTTTCCTTTTCCTCGGCGTGCGGCCGGTGCTCGATCCAGTAATACCCTCCCGCCAAAGCCGCGACACCGACCACTGCCAACGCAGGCTTGAGATATTCGGAGAGCATCATCGCCGCATCAATCCAGACTTGAGTCGCAACAGTATGCCCCGAAATGCCGCCAATGACAGGGGTCGAAACCTGTCATGGTGCGTGCAATAACCGCAAAAACGTCCGGTCGGACAGGCCCGTGACCGCTAGAACGAATGAGCGTCCCGCAAGGCTGCGGGACGCATCGTAGCTGCAAATCCTTGCTCGGCGTCACGGCCGCTTCACTTCGGAGGTTGCCTGGACCGGAGATCACCCGGGCCCGGAGTTACTGGGACGCGGTCGTTTTGTTCGCCATGTTGACGACCTGCACGCGGCGGTTCACGTCCGCCGTCGGGTGGCTCGGGTCCTTGAGCTTCGTCTTGCCGTAGCCGACGGTCACAAGGTCGGACCCGGCAATGCCGAACTTATCGGTCAGATAGCGCTTGATCGAATCTGCACGCCGCTCGGACAGGTCCTGATTGTAAGCGTCGCTGCCGACCGCGTCGGTATGGCCTGCGACGATGAAGGTCGAACCTTTCAGATCCGGATTGGTCAGTGCCCGCCCCAGCGTCTGAACCGAGGACAGCGATCTTCTGCTGATATCGGCCGAATTGTAATCGAAGTTGATTTCGAGATCGATGTTCGGCTTGTCCTTGGCGATGGTGGCGATTTCTTCGCGCTCGGCGGCCGACAGCGAGCGCGTAGCCCGGTTACGGATGGTCTGAACGAAACGTCCCTCGGCGGCGACCGCTTCGGGGTCAGCCTTGGGGCCCACCGACAGGCCTCTGGTCAAATGGGGCTTGGCCGGGGTCAGCGCCTGGAGGATTTGTCCCTCCGTGACGTCGTCAGCGGCGGCGGCTGTTCCGATGCCGACGGAAAACGCGGCACCAATCGTCACGATCGAAAGGATCGCGGCAAGATTTCTCCTTCCACTTATTTTCGACATCGCCAGTCCCTCCTGCGCTGCGCGCACATTCTCAATATATTGCCTTTGCAAATAGGCCGCCGCGAACCGGTCGCGCGCGGCTGCTGGTGCTTTGTCTCCGGCGCCCGCCTCAGGGTTCGAGGGAACGCCGACCCTCAATTCAAATTATCGTCAATCTACCCCGTAACTTGCGAATTCCTTGACAATATTCGGGTCCATGGCTTTGGCATTGGAAACGTCCAGTTCGCCCTCTGAAATCGAACCATTGCGCTGCTTGGCGAGCCCGCGCCCGTACAGCGACGACGTCAGTCTTGGATTGATCTTGAGCGCGGCGTCAAAATCGGCGATCGCGTTCTTGGCCATGCCGCTCTTCAAATTGAGCAGGCCGCGGCTGTCGAGGGCATCGACAAAGTTTGGGCGCAACCGGAGCGCTTCGTTGCAATCCTTCAATGCAGCCTGCAGGTCGCCGATGACGGTACGCGCCCAGCAGCGGTTGTTGAAGGCTTCCACATCCTTGGAGTTCAGCCGCAGCGTGTCGCTGAAATCATTGATGGCAAGGTTGTACGCTCCCTTGCTGGCGAAGACCTGTCCGCGCCGATAGTACGTGTTGGGGTCGTTGGGATTTTTGGCAATCTTGTCGGTCAGGTCTTTGATGATCGGGTCTTCGCTGAGCGATGGGGCGTCTTTCTTTTCCAGCGGCTCGTCCTTCTTTTCAACCTGCTTGTCGGCGGGCGGAGTCGGGGGTTCGGACGGCTTTGTCGGCGGCGGTTCGTAGTGCGGCGTCGGTGCCGTTTCGTAGTGCGGTGTCGGCGCGGGTTCGTGGTGCGGAGTCGGCACGGGTTCGGGAATTGGCTGGGGAGGGTTCATCGCCTGCGGGCCGGGCGGTTGCGGTGGCGCGCCCGAACCCGGGATAAATGAAAAGTCCTCCGCCAGGGAGGACGAAATCCAGGGCACCTGCTCGCTGCGGGATGCGCGGGTGACGCCGACGCGGGTCCGATTGAGCGTTTCTTCGGCCATCAGGTCGGGGACACGAATTTCCTTCAGCAATTCCTGCACGAACAGGCTGTGGTCGCTGCCATTGTCGCTGATGACGGAGCTGAGCGCCGCCGAATACATCACCAGCGTTCCGTTTGGCGCGATCACCGGCGCCAGGCCCGCGGAGAAGCTGCGGAACCGGCGTTCGAACGGATTGCGCCGGCTGGCGTCGATCAGGGCGATCTTGACGCCTGCCCCGCGATTGTTGATTTCACCCAGCACCGTCTCCAGGCTGAAGCCATCGCGACGAACATCCGGTTCGGTCCAGATCTGTGCATCGACCGGGATCATATAGCTCTGGCGCGCCGACTGGACGCCAAACCCGCTGAAGAAAATCAGCACGATCGAACCGGGCTTGATGCGCGCGTAAAGGTGGTCGAAGGCGCGCCGCATCGCGTCGCCCGTCAGATTTTCTCCGACCTCGACGCTAAAGCCGTCGCGCTTGAGTTCGTCGGCGACGTCGCGGGCGTCGTTGATGGGCTCCTTGAGAGGCGCCTCGGCGTCGGGGTATTTCGCGTTGCCGATGACCAGCGCAAACCGGTCCGCGTGACTGTCGGCGGCGACCGACGGAACGATCGATACCACTGATAAAATCAGGATCACAAGCAATGCGAGGCGGATTTTCATATGACGTCAGTCCAGCCAACAACGCGCCGACCCCAGCTTGCGCCTCGGCGACCTTACCTCACGAAAATGGCATTATCAAACCGGGCTCCCAAGTCTTGTCAACTGCCAGCCAGCGCCGCCGCGGACCGCGACAATTAACCGCGACAAGGCCTTCAATCATGACAAGCACTTCGGTCCTGCGCGTGATCCCGGAATGAGCCGGTGATCGATGTGCTGCGGCCGTCGCGCTGGTCGCACGCGCTCGCAGACGACTGTTTCTGAAGCCCTCGGACGTGGCGATGCGGTAATGTGACCCATCTCACATTGGGCGGGGTCTCGCGCTCGACGTCCCCTAAATCTTCGGCCGGATGCTGCGGTTCAAGCTGATTTTCATGCTTCCGTTGCAAAGCCGCCGGTTTACCTTTGCGGATGACAATGGCTTGGTGAGGCGATCGGCTAATCAGCAAGCAAGAAAAGTGGAACCGATGGCAAACACCTACCAAATCTACGCCCTCCGCTATGCGACGATGTCGCCCCGTACGCCGCACCTGAATTTTCTGATTCCGGATCCGCATGAGACGACCGCGCAGGATCTCGACTATTTCGTCTGGCTGATCCGGGGCGGCGGCCGCGACATCCTGGTCGATACCGGGTTCAACGCCGAAGAGGCGGGTCTGCGAAATCGCAAGCTCACGCTCGATCCGGTCGATGCGCTCGAGCGCTTTGGCGTAAGGGCCGACAGCATCAGGGACATTGTCGTCACCCATCTGCATTACGATCACGCCGGTAATCTCGACCGTTTCCCCCAGGGGCGGTTCCATCTGCAGGATCGCGAGATGAGCTACGCCACCGGGCGTTGCATGTGCAACGGCATGCTCCGGCATCCGTTTTCGATCGAGCATGTCACGCTGATGGTGCGTCACGTCTACGGCGAGCGCGTCAGCTTTCATTCCGGCGATGGCGAGGTTGCCCCGGGCGTGACCGTGCATCGGGTCGGCGGCCATTCCGACGGCCTGCAGGTGGTGCGGGTGGAGACCGAGCGTGGCCCCGTGGTGCTGGCCTCGGACGCCGCGCATTACTACGCCAATCTGCAGCGCCGCAGCCCGTTTCCGATCGTCTACAATGTCGGCGACATGGCGCAGGGCTGGGAAATCGTCGAGCGGCTCGCCGGCCATCCTGATCGCTTCATTCCCGGCCATGATCCGATCGTGAGCGAGATCTATCCCCGTGCCAGCGACAAGGTCGATGCATTTGCGTTGCACCTGAAACCGTCGCGCTCCTTTGTCAGATAGCGCCAAGCGAGCAAACGGATGACTCAGTACAAGACGATCGGCTTCATCGGTCTCGGCGTGATGGGCGAGCCGATCTGCCGCAACCTCGTGAAGAAGAGCGGCGCAG
>JAJYAH010000469.1 GCA_021779635.1 Pseudomonadota bacterium
CTCGACCAATGAACGCCCGTTTGCGTCAATCGCGTCTCAAATACTTTCGATGAGGGACTTGCGGATGTTATTCAAGGTTCAGGTCGGCCCGGCTCAGATCGCTATCCATCAGGGGCAGACGGTGTTCCTCACCGAAACCGACGGGCGGGTGAGCTGGCCAAGCAAATGCGGACTGTATTTCCGCGATACCAGGGTGATCAGCGCCTGGGCAATTTATGCGAACGGCGAACTGTGGGATCTGCTAAATGGTGGCGCAATTGCTCCCCACGCGGCTCGTATCTTCCTGACCAACCGCGCTTTCGAGACCGAAGACGGGCCGGTCGCGGCGCGTACGCTGGGCTTGGTGATCGGCCGTCAAGTCGAGGCCGGATTGCACGAAGACATCGAGATCACCAACAACAGCCAAAGGCCGGTTCGCTTCAACCTGGAAGTCTCGATGCGCGCCGATTTCGCCGACATTTTCGAGGCGAAGGGCGACAACATCGTGCGGCGCGGCCACGTCATCACCTCATGGTCGGCCAAGCGGGAAATACTTCGGCTAACCTATTGCAACAAGGATTTTTACCGTGAAGTGAACGTCCGGACCGGCAAGGGCGACGGCAGGCCGACGGTATACGCCAATGGGCGCCTGAGTTTCGACATTGCGCTGAAGCCCGGGCAGGCCTGGCATCGCTGCCTGATTTACGATCTCGTGGATGGGTCGAAACGCTTTCGCGCATCGAAGGAGTGTGTTCATTCCAGCATCACGTCGGGTCACTCTCGCAACATGGACGAATGGCAGCGAACGGTCCTAAAAATAGAGACCAGCAACGAGGAATTCTATCGCTGCTATAATCAGGGAGTGCGGGACATGGCGGCTTTGCGGCTTCCGTTGCAGGGTACCGATCACATGGTATTCGTGCCGGCCGCCGGGTTGCCGTGGTTCGTAGCGCTGTTTGGCCGCGATACCCTGATCGTCTCGTTGCAAACGATGATTGTTTATCCGGAATTCGCCGCGGGTACGCTGGAAGTTTTGGCGCAGCATCAGGCAACGGAGCGCGATGACTATCGTGACGCCGAGCCAGGCAAGATCCTGCACGAACTTCGCTACGGCGAGCTGGCGCATTTTAAACTGATCCCACACACGCCATATTACGGCACAGCGGATGCGACGCCCCTCTATCTGATCGCACTGCATGCGGCGTGGAAGGCAACCGGCGATCAGACCCTGATCGAGCGGCATTTGCCGAACGCCGAAGCGTGCCTGATCTGGATCGACAAATACGGTGATCGCGACGGTGACGGATTTCAGGAATATCAGACGCGGTCGAAAGCCGGCTACGAGAACATGGCGTGGAAGGATTCCGGAGATTCCGTAATGTACCCTGACGGAGCGCTCGTGCGCGGCCCGAAAGCTCTGTGTGAATTGCAGGGTTACGTCTACGACGCTTGGTTGCGCATGGCCGAGATCTACGATGTGCTCGACGACAAGCGGCGCGCCAATAGGCTGCGAAAGAAGGCGGCAGTCCTGTTCAAGAAATTCAATGAAGCATTCTGGGATGAAAGATCAGGCTTCTATGCCTACGCCTTGGATGGCGACAAGAAAAAGGTGCTGTCGGTAGCTTCCAACGTCGGGCATTGCCTCTGGTCCGGCATCATCGCGCCAGAGCGCGCAGCCAGCGTGGTAAAGCGGTTAATGCAAAAGGATATGTGGAGCGGCTGGGGAATCCGTACGCTGTCATCGGACCATCCTTCGTTCAACCCGTACAATTATCAAACCGGCGCGGTCTGGCCGCATGACAACTCGCTGATTGCGCTGGGCATGCGGCGTTACGGCTTTGACGCAGAGGCGGCAGCGTTAGCGCGAGACATCAGCGGTGCCGCAAGCCATTTCCTGCTAAATCAATTGCCCGAACTATATGCCGGCTTGCAGCGCGATCCGACAGGTTTCCCGGTGCAGTATCTCGGCGCCAACGTGCCGCAGGCCTGGGCAGCTGGCACGCCGTTCATGCTCCTGCAGGCAATGCTGGGCCTCCAGCTGGATGCTCCGCGCGGTAAGCTATATGTTGATCCCGCGCTGCCGGACTGGCTGCCGGACACGACGTTGATCGATCTGCGGCTGGGGCGGCGACGGTTCGATATCCGGTTCTGGCGTGACGGCAAGGAGACTCAATTCGAAGTTCTTAGGGGAAAGCGCAGTGCAGTAGAGCGGAAAGCCGCGTCGGCGCTTCGCAAAAATAATTCAAACCGCGACGCATCTCCGCGATTGTGAGATTGTCTGTTTCAGTCTCCCATCGTTTCCAGGATGATCGGTCGACTACCGGGCTGACAAGAGCGCGTCCGGTTGCGGGCGCAAAGCAGTGGTTCAGTAGTTCTTGCCACGGAAGAGCAGAATCCAAAATATGATTTAGCCGTGCCCAAGCTGACCTTGGTGAAGGTGCAGCAGCCCGAGCGCCTTTAGATGGGCGCTTCTAGCTGGAGGGCGAAGGAGCAGAAGCGCGCCGAAAAGTCGGACAACCGAAGGGAAGCCGAGTATGGCGCTGGCGTCGTTTGCGAGTTTGTGCTGCTCGATTTCAATCGGTCGACCGCGATTGGCTCGCGGACGCAATTCTGCGGGCCACATCGATAAAGCGGCCGGCCAATGGCGAAAGGTTATCCTGATGCCAGGTGAGCGCAACATCCAGAGTTGCGGTCACGTCTTCAATTTCGACCGGGCGTATGCCGGGGGGAAGGGTCGGTATAAATGAGGCATCGAGAATTGTGCAGCCGAAACCGGATCTGACGAGTTGGAGGAGAACAGGAAGGTCATCGGCCTCTTCCGCAAACGTCATGGTCATCCCGCGCGCGTCGACCAGGTCCCTGAGAAGCGATCTGAACCCCCGCCAGCGACCCTCTGTTCCGATAACAAGTGGCGTGGTGACGAGTTCCGACAGAGAAATCGATTTGCGTCTTGCCCATCGATGACTCGCCGGTACGAGCGCGACGAGCCGTTCCCTTGAAATCGCGATCTTCTCGAGCGGCGGCAGGGAGACAGTCGACATCATGAAGCCGAGATCCAGCAATCCGTCTTCGAGCGCTGCTGATTGTTCCGATGACGCAAGCAGGCGAAGGCCGACATATGCGTCGGGAAAATGCTTCCGAAACGCGATGATAATGTCAGACATCGGGCCGGCGGTGGCGAACGTCGAATACCCGACCATGATGCTTCCGCCGAGACCTTGGGCGACGCGCTCCGCTCGCGCGCAAGCCCGCGACAGGCGCTGCAAAGTTACCGCGCCCTCGCGATAGAGCAGTTCACCCGCCGGCGTGAGAGCGACTCGACGGGTCGACCTTTCAAAAAGTGCAAATCCCAAATGCTCTTCGAGTTGCCGCACGCTACGGCTTAGCGCCGGCTGAGCAACACCCAGCCGCTCTGCGGCGCGCCGAAAATTGAGCGTTTCAGCGACAGCCAGAAAGGTTTGAAACCGTGCGAGCGGGGGCGAATTGATAATCTTTTACTGACTCCGATTGATAACACATAGGTATCAATAGGGTCTTTCTTGGTATTGGACAAGCATGAATGCGTTCCATCAAAACCAGATGACGGCCGCGGCTTGGCCATGCGGCGATATAGCCGCATCAGGCCGATCGGCGAGCTTCGTAAGGTCCGGGCTCGTGACAATGCAGGGAGTGAAAGTATGGCGAAATTTCAGGGCATGATCGTCGCGGCCCAAGCCGAGGCGACCGAAGTTGGTGCGTTGATGCTCAAGGCAGGCGGCAATGCCGTCGATGCGGCCATCGGTTGTGCCCTCGTGCAAGGCGTCGTCGATCCCCTGATGTGCGGCATAGCCGGCTTTGGAAGCGCGGGAATCTATTTCCCGTCGAAGAACTTTCACCGATATCTGGACTTTCACGCGCCGGCGCCGGCGGCGGCGCGGCCTGACATGTGGGAGCACCTGATCGAGGGGGAAGCCCGCGACGGATTCGGCTTCATCCTCAAGGGAAGGGTGAACGACGTCGGTTATCAGTCGATCTGCGTCCCCGCGTCGCTCAAGGCATATCACGAGATGCATTCAAAATTTGGCGTCTTGCCTTGGCGCGATATCGTGGCGCCCGCGATCGAGTGGGCCGAACGCGGCTGGATGGTTCGCCCGCATGTCGAGCTCTTCTGGTCCGATCCCGGCATGATGGGGCGCGCTTCGGGGTTAGAACGGCTTGCGTTGACGCCATCGGGCCGGCGTCTTTATTGCCGCGATGATGGAACCGCCAAGAAGGTGGGAGACTGGGTCCACAATCCGGACTACGCCAATACACTTCGTCTGATCGCGGAAGGCGGCTCTGATGTCCTTTATAGAGGTGAATTGGGAGATCGCATCGTCCGCGATATGCGCGAGCACGAAGGTCTGATCTCGGCGGAGGACCTCGCTGATTACAAGCCGATTTGGCGCGATCCAATGCGCGGAACGTATCGCGGATATGGCATCACGACCAATCACCCGCCCGGCGGCGGCATCATGCTCCTTGAGATGCTCAATATTCTCGAAGAATTTGATCTTCCCGAGATCGGCCACAACAGCGCTGAATACCTCAGGGTCGTCTGCGAAGCCATGAAGCGGGCAACGGTCGACAAGGACCAGCATGTCGGAGATCCTTCCTTTCTCAAGGTTCCGGTCGAAAAATTGACGTCCAAGGCCTACGCGGCGGAAATGGCGCGCGATATCAGGGCTGGCGTGAAAGCGGATGTCCGTCGATTCAATTCGGGCTTCGAATCGAAGGACACGACGCAGGTCTCGGTGGTGGATCGCGACGGAAATTGCGTGACGATGACGCATTCGCTGGGGATGCCGTCCGGGGTCATTACCGGCGGACTTGGCTTCTTCTATAACGGTTGCATGGCGGTGTTCGACCCCCGCCCGGGCCGGGCAAATTCGATCACCCCGGGAAAAGCCCGTTTTACGTCGGTCTGTCCATCGATCGTTTTCAAGAATGACAAACCCTATCTTGTCATTGGTGCCCCCGGGGCGACGCAAATCGCGATGGGTGTCCTGCAGGCCGTCGTCAACGTCCTCGATTTCAAGATGACCATGACCGAGGCAGTCAGCGCACCGAGATTTTCCGCGACCAGCAACGCGATCGATGTCTCGAACCGGATTACTTACGGCGTCACACGACAGCTGGAGTCGCTCGGCTACGAGGTGATCAGGAGTCCGTACACCTTCGGTTTCGCCGCCGTTCACGGCATTCGTATCGTCGGAGATAGCTTCGATGGTGGTGCCGACCCTGGCCACGACGGAATCGCACTGGCTGTTTGAGCGTCCGAACGCTTCCATCGGCGACGAAGTAGATGCAAAGGGATGACGCCATGAAGGTAAGGATTATCGGACTTTTGATTGCCGGGCTGCTGTCCGCCGGTACACCGGCGCGAGCGCAAGTCTCGGATGACATTGTCAAGATAGGCGTGCTCACGGACCACTCGGGCGGCTTTGCCTATCTGACGGGAAAATTGTCAGTCGCTGCGGCTCAGATGGCGGTCGACGACTTCGGCGGCAAGGTGTTGGGAAAGCCTATCCAGGTCGTCACCGCCGACCACCAGAACAAACCCGATATAGCCGCCGCCATCAGTCGCAAATGGTTCGATGCGGAGGGTGTCGATGCGATCACGGACGTCGCGGGGTCCGCCGTGGCCTTGGCGACCCAGGAGATCGCGCGGCCACGCAACAAAATACTTCTGATATCAGGCGCGGCGACGACCGAACTTACAGGCAAGGCATGCTCGGAGACGACAACCCAGTGGAGCTACGATACCTATGCTCTGGCCAAGGGGACGGCCAGTCAGGTTACCAAGAAGGGAGGAGACACCTGGTTCTTCCTTACCAGCGACTACGCGTTCGGACATTCGCTCCAGGAGAACGCCACGCATTTCGTTGAAGAGAGCGGAGGCAAGGTCACGGGCAGCGTG
>JAJYAH010000470.1 GCA_021779635.1 Pseudomonadota bacterium
GCAGTCGCAATCAGGGCCAACGGATTTTCCTGGCCTTCGACGATCTTGGTCTGCAACGCCGAATAGACTTCGTTGAAATTGATCGAGGCGGGCGCTGCATCGAACGCCTTGAACATCGAAGTCCACAGCGGCGATACCGGCACGCGGATCTTGAAGCCCTTGAAATCGGCCGGGCCCGTGATCGGCTTGGTCGAAGACGTGGTCTGGCGGAACCCGTTGTCCCAAATCTTCTCGAACGCCACGATATTGGCCTTGGCGATTTCCTTGCGCACATAGGCGCCAAGGTCACCGTCCATGGCCTTCCAGACGGTCGGATAATCCGGGAATGCAAATCCCATCCCGTTGATCGACGCCGCGGGCACCAGGATCGCCAGGATCAGGCCGGACATCGTGAAGAATTCGACGCCGCCGGACCGGAGCTGGCTCAAAACGTCCGTATCCGCGCCAAGCTGATTGTTGGGAAAAATCTGCAGATCAAACCGGCCGTTGGTCTCGGTCTTGATCGCCGCCGCCATCTCGCGGGCACGGACATTGAGCGGATGCGTGTCAGGCAGGTTATTGGCGAACTTGTAAGCGAATTCGGCTTGCTGGGCCCGCGCGACCAGCGGGGCGCCGATGCCACTCAATACGGCCGAGGCAGCCGTGGTCTTCAATAACGAACGTCGCGAAAAACCCATCTCGTCGTCTCCCAGATCGTGCTTCTTATCGGCTTCCTTCGGGAAGCGTCCCGATCGCTTTTTGCCCGCTTTCAAAGGAAATACCAAGCGCAGTTCTCTACGCTTTTTGCCACGGTCCCAGTTGCATGTTGCAGGTTGTTCCGCTGCCGCGCGTGCACGGCACGATCGATCTCTCATTTCGCTGGAAGCTGAGGATTTGCATACAAATGTTTGGAATCTATACGGAATCAAATATTCCATAATATACCTTATGCGAATCCTGCGTTTGGGGGTCAGGCCCGTGCATACCCAAACGTGAGTGCTATGAGCTAGCGCTGGTTTAGGCGCTGGCATCCTTCGGCTTGGTGTCGGTCAGCCGCGTTGTTGGTCCGTCTCGACACGGGGACCTCCTCCCTCCGCACCCTGCTCCGCTCACGCGAGAAGAGCCTGAGCACGCTGACAAAGAACACAGGCACCATCAGCAACGACAGAATGACGACCGCTATCATGCCGCCCATGACCCCGGTACCAAGCGCTTGCTGGCTTGCGCCGCCGGCGCCGTGTGCGATCACCATCGGCAGCACACCACTGACGAAGGCAAGGCCTGTCATCACGATTGGGCGGAAGCGCAACGTACAAGCTTCGAGCGTCGCCTCAGCCAGCGGCTTGCCCTGCTTGTGGAGGTCGTTCGCGAATTCGATGATGAGGATGGCGTCCTTTGCCGCAAGGCCGATGATCGTGATGAGGCCGACCGTGAAATAGACGTCGTTTGGTAATCCTCGGAGAGTCGCGGCCGCGACCGCGCCCATTACGCCGAGCGGCACCGTCAGCAGTACCGCGAGCGGTATGGACCAGCTTTCATAGAGCGCAGCCAAACACAGGAATACGACGAGCACGGACAGCCCGAGAAAAAGCGGCGCCTGTGATCCCGAAAGCTTTTCCTGCAGAGACTGCCCGGCCCATTCGTAGCCGAAAGCTCGCGGCAGCTTGTTAGCCAACCTTTCCATCTCCCGAATGGCATCGCCGGATGTATATCCCGAACGGGCCTCGCCGCTGATCCGGACCGCGGGATAGTAATTGAAACCGATGATTTGGGTCGGCCCCTTGTCCCATTCGATGGATGCGAAGGCGGAGAACGGCACGAGCTGACCGTTCCGGTTTCGGACATGATAGTTGAGGAGGTCGTCCGCATTCATCCGGCTCTCGCGGTCCGCTTGTACGATGACGCGCTGCATGCGGCCGCGATTGGGAAAGTCGTTGATATAGTTCGATCCCAGTTCGGTCGAGACGGTGCTGTTTATGTCCTCGAAGGTGACGCCGAAAGCGCCTGCCTTCTCGCGGTCGATCACCAGATTGACTTGTGGTGCGGCCGGCAGGCCTTCGACATAGACCTTCTGTAACACCGGGCTGGCATTCGCCTCCGAGATCAATCGATCGGCTGCAGCACTCAGTGCGGCAAATCCTTTCTGACCGCGGTCCTGGAGGCGGAAGCTGAACCCGCTCGAGTTGCCGAGGTTATCGATCGGCGGCGGCTGCAGCGCCGAGATCTGGCCATCTCGTATCGATGACAACTCGCGGTTGATGTCAGCGACAATGGCAGTTGCCGAAGTCTCCTTACCTCGCTCCGACCAGTCCTTGAGGGTGATGAACGCCTGCGCCGTGTTCATGCCCTGCCCCGAAAAACTGAAACCGGTGAGAAACGTCACATTCTCGATTCCTGGACGCTGATTGAGATATTTCTCGACCTGTTCGACGACCTCTTTCGTACGCTTGTACGACGAATCCGACGGCGTCTGGACGTCGGTCGTGATGAAGCCCTGGTCGTCGATGGGCAAGAAGCCGCCCGGCAGCCGAACGAAGGCCCAGGCCAATCCGATCAGCAGGACTGCATAGATCAGCATCAGCCGGCCGGTACGCTTCAGAGCGCCCTGCACCGTAAGCGAGTAACGATCCCGGCCGATGCTGAGCATGCGGTTGAACCAGCCGAACAGACCCGTGCGAGTGTGGCCGTGCCCTGCTTCTACCGGCTTTAGCAAAGTCGCGCAGAGGGCTGGCGTAAGTGTCAGCGCCATCAACGCAGAGAAGCCGATCGCCGCCACCATCGTGACCGAGAATTGCCGGTAGATGACACCGACAGAGCCCGGGAAGAACGCCATCGGGACGAATACCGCCATCAACACCAATGTGATGCCGACAATGGCGCCCGTTATCTGCGACATCGCCTTGCGCGTGGCTTCCTTCGGCGGCAGCCCCTCCTCTGCCATGATGCGTTCGACATTTTCTACAACCACGATGGCGTCGTCGACAAGGATGCCGACCGCCAGCACCATGCCAAACATCGTCAGCATGTTGATCGAATAGCCGGCGATCATCAGCACCGCGCAGGTGCCGAGGAGCGCCACCGGCACCACGATCGTCGGAATCATCGTATAGCGGATGTTTTGCAAGAACAGGAACATCACCACGAACACCAGCACCACGGCTTCAACGAGGGTTGAAAGGACCTTCCGGATCGATGCCTCGACTACCGGCGTGATGTCGTATGGAATGTCATAGGTGATATTTTGCGGGAAGAAGCGAGACAGCTCCTTCATCTTGGCTTCGACGGCGCTTGCGGTGGCCAGTGCGTTGCCGGTCGGCGACAGCAGCACGGATAGGCCAGCAACCGGCCTGCCGTTCAATCGCGTATTGAACTGGTAGCTCAGACCGCCAATTTCGAGACGCGCGACGTCGCGGAGCCGTACCGTCGAGCCATCGGCGTTCGCTCGAAGGATGATCGATCCGAATTCATCGGGCGACTGCAATTGGCCTTTGACGAGAACCAGTGCGGAGGTTCGCTGGTCGGCTGTCGAAGGCTCTGCGCCGATACTGCCTGAGGCAACCTGGGCGTTCTGCGCCGAGATTGCCTTGTCGACGTCGTCCGACGTCAGGCCGTAGCCGACCAGCTTGGCCGGATCGACCCAGATGCGCAGCGAACGTTCCGTCGAATAGAGCGTGGCACGGCCGACCCCGGGAATACGGCGGATCTCGCCGAGTACGTTCCGGATCATGAAGTCGCCGAGCCCGACTTCGTCCTGGCTGTCATCGGTCGAACGCAGCGTGATGATCTGCAGCACCGCGCTCGAGGCTTCCTCGACCAAAATACCTTGCTGGATCACGGCGCGCGGAAGCCGGGCCTCGACGCGTTTGAGGCGATTTTGCACTTCGACCGATGCTGCACCGGTTTCCGTACCCGGAACGAAGTTCGCCGTGATTTCGACCTGACCGAGTGAGTCGCTGGTCGATTCGAAATTGAGGATGCCGGAGGCACCGTTGAGTTCTTCCTCGATCAGTCGTGTGACGCTGTTATAGAGGTTTTCAGGCGACGCGCCCGGATAACTGGTCGAGATCGAAATCGATGGCGGCGCGATAATGGGATATTGCGACACCGCAAGCAACGGAATCGAGATCGCGCCCACCAGACAGATGAAGAGGGCGACCACCCAGGCGAAGATAGGCCGGTCGATAAAGAAGCTTGGCATTGTTTATTGCTGCGGTGCCGATGTCTGCTGCAGCGACCCGTCCGCCGATCTGTCCGCCCGTGTCCATGATTGCGGGTTGACCTTGTCGCCCGGCGCGAATTTCTGGAAACCCTCGACGACAACGCGGTCGCCAGGCTTCAAGCCATCTGCCACGAACCACTGGCCATCCTGAGCGGTTCCAGTGCGTATCGGCTGAGCGATGACACGACCGTCGTCCTTGACGACAAACACCTCGCTGCCGCCACCAACGTTCCGTTGCACGGCCTGCTGAGGCACGGCAATCGCATCGCTGTCGATGCCCTGCTCGATCCGGACGCGGACATACATGCCGGGCAGCAACTCGCGATTCGGATTGGCGAACTCACCCCGCAGCGTGACCTGGCCGGTATTGGCGTCGACCTTCGCCTCGGAGAATAGCAGCTTGCCCGCAATCGGATAGAGCGTGCCGTCGTCAAGGACAAGTCGCACCTTGATCGCGTCCGGCGCAATACGTTCCAGGTCGCCAGCTTCGAAAGCGCGTCGCAGATGCATGAGCTCGCTGACCGATTGTGTGAAATCGGCATAGACAGGATCGATCTGTTGAATGGAAGCCAGTGTCGCGGTGTCATGCTGTACGACGAGCGCGCCCTCGCTCATTTGAGCCGCACCGACAATTCCGCCGATCGGCGCACGGACGGTGGCGTAGTCCAGACTGAGCTTCGCCCGCGCCAGATCGGCCTTGCGAGCCTCGACATCTGCCGCAGCTTCCTTCTCGGCCGTGATCGCCTTCTCGTTGTCGATTTCGGAAGCGGCTCGCTCCTTCGCAAGGAAGCCGATGCGGCGCGCCTGCTGCACGGCCCGCTCGTGAATGGCCAGCGCTTTCGTCAGAGCTGCCTCATTTGACTGCACCTCGACTTCGAAAGGTCGCGGATCGATCCGGTAGAGCGGATCGCCAGCCTTGACCTCGCTACCTTGCCTGAACAGGCGTTCGACCAGGATGCCGGATACCCGGGGACGGACGTCCGAAACTCGCGTTGGAGCGATCCGACCAGGCAGTTCGCTGACGATTGCACGCGACTGTAGCTTGACGGTAACGATGCTGACCTCGAGTTCTTCGGCGGCGGGCGCAGCCACCGCTTTGTGTGGTTCGTCGCAGCCAGCGAGAACTGACGCGAGTGCCCCGAGCACGACTAGGATGGCCGCCGATCGCGCGCGAAGTCCTGACATTGAAATCATTGCCCCTGATGTTGATCCCGGATTGCATGTGCAGATTCCGCGCAGACAGGCCGCGTGCCGCAAAGTTAGAGACGACGTGCTGCATCGCAATATGGCTGGATGTCGCACGCTACCGGATGTCACGTCGCGCGAGTTTTCTCGAAAAAACAAAGGGTTATTTTGCAGCGCCGGATTGTGGGTCTCGGCGGTGGCCGCGTATATCGATGAACTCGGCGGCCGGAATGGACGAGGTTGATTCGAATGCCCACCGACCTCGGGCAATGCGGGCTCTTTGCGGCACATCGTCGATTGCGGACTGATCGCAACCGCACGCCAGCCGAAATCCGTCAGCGTCCCCTAAAGCGCGGCTCGCGCCGCTCCAGAAATGCAGCGACGCCCTCCTCGTGATCTTCGGTCATGCTCGCCAGCGCGAACTGATCGACGTCCATGTGGCTTGTGAGATCGTCGAGCGCGTGCGTCAGGCGGTTGATGGTGAGCTTGGTCATCGCGGCCGAGATCGGTGGCTGGCGCGCGA
>JAJYAH010000471.1 GCA_021779635.1 Pseudomonadota bacterium
CGAACGGGCCCCGCCGACCGTTCCTAAGCGATAGCAAGTTCCACGGCGCCGTCGTCGCTTCCTCCCGGCTTCATGCATCATGAAGTTCCTCCTTGTTATTGCGATGCTATGGGCCTCTCCGGGGGCGCTGGCCTGCGACCTGTCGTTGGTGGCGCCGGCGAGGTCGGTTCTCGAAGAGCCCGTTCAGGCGAAAGCCTCGCTTGCGGACGATACGCTGACCGTAAGCTATGCGGTGACGGCGCCGCTGAACGCCGCAAAGGTTCTCGGCCGCAAACAGCACCCCTACATGTTCGACGTCGTGGAATTGTTCGTGACGTTTTCGGAAACCGGATTTCCGTATTTTGAATTTGAAGTATCGCCGTTCAACCAGACCTTTCAGGTGAAGATCATCAGTCGCACCCGGCACCAGGAGGGTGTCGATGTGGGCCTGGTGTCTTCAGCAACGATTTTGCCGCACGGTTGGATCGCAAAATTGCAGATTCCCTTGAAACCTCTGGGTTGGGATGGCGATGCCAGGAAAATCCGGGGGAATTTCTATTCCATTTTGGAACGAGCTCCTCGCAGCTATTGGAGTTCATTTCTCCCCAAGGCCAAAAAGCCCGACTTTCATCAGCCACAGTTTTTTCAACCGTTGCTTCAATGTGGGTAGTTCGGAGGGTGACGATATGAAGAGGCGTGATTTTTTGAAGTCCTCGGGCGGTTTGTCGGCGCAAATCATTGTCGGGGGTTCGCTGCTTTCTGTTCGTCAGGCCGAAGCCGAGACCGGGTTGCCGATCGCCGCGTTGAAGGCGGCGCTCGATCCCAAAAAAGATATGGTCTTGATTCCGGTTACCAAAACCTCCCGTCAATTTGACATTTCCTTCAGCAAGCGAACCCAGCTCACGCCGCGGGTGCGTGTCGTGGCGGCAAGTGCTGCGGCGGTCAGCAGCACGATCCTTTGGGCCGTCAACAACGAAGTTGGTTTTGCCATCCGCTCGGGCGGTCACTCCTATGAGGGGTTTTCCCAAAGTCCCGATCTTGTCATCGATGTTCGCGGGATGAAGGGGATCAAGCTCTCGGGCGACAAGAAGTCGGTGGCGATCGGCTCCGGTTCATCTCTGGGATCGGTTTATGACGCGCTGGCATCAAGCCATCTGGCGATTCCAGCCGGTAGCTGTTTCCCCGTAGGGGTCGCGGGTCACTCGCTAGGCGGCGGCTTCGGATTGCTCGGGCGCCCCTTTGGGCTCGCATGCGACGGCATCCTGTCGATGGAGCTGGTCGATGCGTCGGGAAAGATCCTGACCGCGAGCGAACAGGAAAATCCGGACCTGTTTTGGGCGCTGCGCGGCGGTGGCAACGGAAATTTCGGCGTCGTCACCAATTTCAATTTTCAAACGAGCTCGGTCAACATGGTCGCCAAATTTGCGATCACGTGGACCAAGCCGGTCACACAAGCGGTCAAGATCGTGCAAGCATGGCAGGAATGGCTCGAAAATCTGCCGTCGTCGATCACCGGAACGCTTCATTTGACGAAAGCGAAGCCGGGATTGATCCAGGTGCATATGGCCGTGCTGTCGGTGCAGTCCGAGAGCAGTTTGAAAGTCGAACTGAAGCGTCTGCAAAGACTGGCCGGCGTGGCAAGCGGCCTCAGCACAAAAACCATGACATTTCACCAGGCGGCCACGATCTTCGACGGCGGCGAGCCGAACCCGGATTCTGTCTTGATGAAGGCAAAGTCCGACTATGTCACCGAACCCATGACCGAGCAGGGGATTTTGACGCTGCTTGACGGCCTGGTGAAAGCACCGGGAGAGATTGCCGTGCTGTGCGACATCTATGGCGGAGCGATCAACAAGGTTGCTGCCGACGCGACCGCCTTCGTGCACCGCGGAAATACAAGATATTTGATGCAATATTACATGCAGTGGGACAGTGCGGGCGCCTCCGATGCAAACATCGCGATGATGCGGACCTTGTATACGTCGATGCGGCCATTTGTTTCGGGTGGATGTTATGTGAACTATTGCGATCTCGATCTCGGCGCCGGTTATGCCAAAGCCTACTGGGGCGACAACCTCCCGAGACTGATGAAGATCAAGGCCGAGGTTGATCCGAAAAACATATTCAAGCACGCGCAGAGCGTGCCGTTGAGTTGAAGCGTTTTCGCGAAAGGGTCAAACAAAAGGCTTGAACAACGGGCCACCTTTACTGCATCGAGGGCGTCGACTTTTGGGTGCGTAGCGTTCACTTCCGAGATTACCCACCAGCTAACCAGACGTGACGCAAACATGCCAAATCGACGCAAATGACCCGGAACTCACAAAGAGTCTGCCCAATTCATTTTTGGTTGCGGCACCTTTCGATGGAAGGATGTCTATCGCCGGCATTACCGAAATCCGGGCCCGTCTAGGCAGCCTATGCTGACTTGGACACGGAAATTGCCGATTGCGGGGCAGCTGGCGAACGTCGTGAGTATTATCGACTTTTATGCCAAGTGGCTCTCGAATAGCCCGATCCCAAAGCTGTTCATCGACGCCGAACCAGTCGGGTTTCTTATCGGCGCGCAACGCGAATTCTGTCGGGCGTGGCCCAACCAGCAAACCGTAACTATCAAGGGATCCCACTTCCTGCAGGAAGAAACTCCCGACGAGGTCGGTGATGCGACTGCGGGGTTTGTGTCAAAAGTGCTCGCGGGTCAGCTCAGGTGACGGTTCTGGTAGCCGCCGCACCAACCGCGCAGTCAGAGCCGACCGAGCCCAGGATCGCGCTGCGGTGGATTGGGTCTCTCCGATTGCCAACCTGCTTCGCAGCGGCCATTGTGCCAAGTCAATGCCATATATACCATGTGGACCGTTTGCTTAATCGAATGGCATCTTGTCGAGACTTTTGAGGTAACCAATATTCACGCGGCGCGAGTACAATCGTCGGTTCATGATCGTTCGACCCTAAAGCAGTCGGGTTGATCCAAAAGCCCATGGATATTTTGCAAACTGCGCGCCGATTTTTTCGCGGGGCGCTCGCGTAAGCCGAGCTCTTAAAGACGGGGCCAAGTAGTGTCGATTGCCGGTCGAGTTCCCGTGCCAGCCAGCGTCAGCGCAGCAGGTATGATCATGCAGGACGCCCCGGCTGCGTCCGTCTTGACGCCGGCCGTTTTACTTTCTTCGAACGAACGAGAGTTGCGGCTCGACCTGTTCCGGGGCCTCGCGCTGTGGCTGATCTTCATCGATCACGTATCGCCCGATCTGCTGACCTGGTTCACGATCCGCAACTATGGGTTCAGCGACGCCGCCGAGATTTTTATTTTCATCTCGGGCTATACTGCGGCGTTTGTTTACGGCCGCGCGATGCTTAAATCCGGCTTCGTGGTCGCGTCGGCGCGCATCCTGAAGCGGGTCTGGCAGATTTACGCCGCCCATATGCTGCTGTTTGCGATCCTGGTTGCGGAAGTTTCCTACGTTACCATCAGCCTCGGGAAACCGTTTTACGCGAAAGAAATGGCGGTCGTGGATTTCCTCAAGCAGCCCGGCGAAAGCCTGATACAGGCGCTGCTGCTAAGATACCGTCCCCTGAATATGGACGTCTTGCCGCTTTATATCGTGCTGATGTTTTTTCTTCCCTTGATCTTGCTGATGATAAAGTGGCGCGCCAACCTCACGCTGGCGATTTCGGTCGCGCTTTACGCGCTGTCCTGGCAGTACGATCTGCACCTGGCAGCCTATCCGAACGGTTTCTGGTCGTTCAACCCCTTTGCCTGGCAATTGCTGTTCGTGTTCGGCGCCTGGTGCGCGCTGGGCGGCGTCAGGCGGATGTCCCGGCTTCTTTCGTCGCCGATCACGCTGTGGACCGCTCTTGCCTATCTGCTCGCGGCGTTCGGCGTGACTATGACCTGGTACTTTCCGCAGCTGAACCACCTTCCGCTCTGGCTCGAGCAATGGATTTATCCGATCGACAAGACCGATTTCGATGTGCTTCGGTTCGCGCACTTCCTGGCGCTGGCGGTCCTTGCCGTGCGCTTCGTGCCGGCGGGATGGCCTGGCCTGAAATCGCCATGGCTGAGGCCCATGATCCTGTGCGGACAATATTCGCTGCAGATTTTCTGCCTCGGTGTGGCGCTGGCGTTCGCGGGGTATTTCCTGCTGACGGAAATTTCCGCCGGCATCGGCCTGCATTTCCTGGTCGGAATTTCCGGAATCCTGATCATGTCGGCCGTGGCATGGCTGTTCACATGGTACAGGCGGGTCGCGGACAAAAGCCCGATTGCACAGCCCGTCTCGCCATCAACCTGAAGCGCGGCGCCTGGTCCGCGAGCGAAACGCTGGCCGGCGACTGACCGCTGCAGCCCCAGCCATGCGATTTTGCCAGTTTTCAGCGTGCGGGGGCGAGCACATTTGCCGCGTCCGTGGCCACGGGCCCGATCAGTGCCCGGCGGTCCTTGACGTAGGAGATGACCACGCCGAGCCGTTCGACGGTGGCGATTACCTTGCCGTCGAGATCGCCGTCACAATTCATTTGGGTCGGCGCGATGAAGAACTCGGATTGCTCCCACTGCGGCTTGAAGTCAAAGTGCAGTTGCGGGAGCGTGACGTTCTTCTCGAATGAGAGGCGCTCGCCGCACACCGCGACCGAATAGACCTGCGCCGGCCAGTTCGCATCGACCGCCGCCGTGCGCCGCAGATACGCTTCGAGCTGATTGAGCGCCTCGGGCATGCTGCTGAACCAATAGTCGAGGTCATAGCGTCGCGATGCTCCTTCGAGACCTCCGACCACCGGATTGTAGAACAGATATTCGTACGGGTGCAGCCTTGCCAAGGTCACTGCATCCCAGAGGAAGCATCCGGTCACGATTGCAAGGCCGCCGGAGGCGACCACGCGACCGCGCGCAGCAAGCGCCGACAAGACCGCGTCGAGACCGATGCCTGCGAGGATCGCCAGCGCGGGAAGCACGAACAGGAAATGGCGCAATCCGGTGAAGGCGGGACCGTGGGAGATCACTTGGCAGGTCAGTGGAAAAATCACCGTCAGCGAGACCAGGGTGATATCTCTGCCCTGCAGTTGCCCGAATCGAGCGGCACGCAGCGGTAACAGCACTGACAGCATCGCCAGCGCCGCGCCGATCAGAATCAGCAGCGGCACGCGGATCAGAAAGTAGATTGGAACATACAGCCGCGGCACGTCCGCCATCTCGTAGACCCGGCCGGCGAGGACGGTGCGGATATCGTAATGAAACTCGGAGAATGCGAAGAGGCCCCGGATCGGATTGAGCGGCGCCAGCCCCGCCCACGGCCAGGCCAGAATCATGATGATATAGGCGAGCAACAGCGCCGGCAGCAGCCGCAACGACGATTCGATCAGGAAACGCCATTGAGCGCGGCCGAAGGCAAGCCATGGCCGCGGCAGGTACAGGGCGATCGCGAAGCCGGCATAGATCACAAGCAGCAGACCATGAACCCGCATGCCGAGCGCGGCCCCGGTAAGGAGGCCGAACGCTGCCAGGTCGCCGGCGCGCGGCGAGGGCAGGCGGCGCGCGATGCGGATCAAGAGCAGTGTCGCGCCCGTCATAGCCGCGGCGAAGGGAATGTCTTTGGTGTGGTTGAACATGGCACCGTACCACGCGCCGCAGATGCTCAGGCCGACCGCGGCGATCAGGGCCGCGCGCGGACCCGCGATTAGTCGCGCAGTTGCGGCAGTGGCGCAGATCCCGCCGATGCCAATCGACGCGCACAGGATGTGGCGCAGATCATACGGATCGATCGGGACCCGATGACCGACGGCGACGGCAATGATGTCGAACAAGCCGCCATAGAGATAAAGATTTTGGAAGCTGAATACGTCGTGCTGTGTGAAGCCGCTGGCATAATAAGCAACGATCAACTCGCCGTAGCGGTGCTGTACAGCTTCATCGTTGGTGATGGCGTAATCTTTGTAG
>JAJYAH010000472.1 GCA_021779635.1 Pseudomonadota bacterium
TGCCACCGCAGATTCGTCCGGGCCGGCGCAGAGCAATGCGACCACGGCAAAAAGCCCGGCCTATCGGATTGAAACGACGATTAATTTCAACGACGGCCGGCGCTCGGCTTCGGAAGTCGTGATCGCGATCGGCGACAAAGATAAAGAGGATCCGTATCGCGTGCTGTCCTGGCACGACGATCTCGAGCCCCGCGTGGTCTTGCGCAAACGGACGGGTTTGTAATGGCTACAATGTCAGAGTTGAAGGATTTGTTTGGCGAATGGATCGCGACCGTCGCCAGGACCGTCGACACCGCGGCAGGCCGGTTCCTGCACTCACGCCAGATTTTGCTCCGCGAAGGCAGGGACGACATTGTGGTGGCCAAAGCGATCTCGGTGCGAAACGCACCGGCGTTGCCTGAGGTGTCGTTCCGTTTGGACAAAGGCAGGCCCACCCCGCCATTGCCGGCGGACTGGGAGGCGGCCTTCCGCGGCAGTCATGTCGAAGCAGTGCTGCAATCCGATCATGTCATGTTCTCGCTGCTCGACTTCCCAACTCAAGCCGGCGATTTTCTCGAGGGCATGCTCCGCGAACAGGTCGACCGCTTGACGCCCTGGACCGTCAGGGAAGCCATTTTCGGATGGAGCCAGCCGACCAATGCGGCGAACGACCGGATCGAAGTGATTTTTGCCGCAACGTCGAAACTCAAGATCCAGCCGCTACTTCAGTTCGCCCAGGCGCTGGATGTTCAGTCCGTTGCCGTATTCGCCACCGCTTCCGTCGGCGAGGGCACGCCCGCCAGGATCAAATTATTCGACGAGTCGCTGCTGAGTGCGATCGGGCGGACGGTGAACGTGCCGCGCATTTTGCGCACCGTGCTGCTCTCCGCCGGTCTTGCCGCGGCGGCCTCTCTGCTGGTCGCGGCCTATTTCGGCAGCTCGCTTCAATCCGAGCAGCAGGAGCTGCAGCACCGGATTTCGCAGCGCCGGGCCGCGCTGCGCCTCGATCCCAATGCAGGCGGATCGACCCTGAGCCTGCTGGCGAAGCGCAAGCAGACAACGCCGTCGAGCGTCATGGTACTGGAAGCCGTCTCCCGCGTACTGCCCGACTCCACCTACGTAACGGAGTTGCGGATCGAGGGCGATAAGGTCCAGGTCGTCGGCATGACGAAGGATGCCCCCTCTTTAATCCGATTGATGGAGCAGTCGCCGCAATTCACTCGCGCCACATTCTTTGCGCCCACCACGCGCGCGCAGAACGAGCCGGGTGAGCGTTTCCACATCGAGGCACATATCACGGCTTATTTTGGATCAAGCACATGAGCGCGTTCGCGGCTTCGGGAAAAACCATCACCAGGTCGCCGCTGCTGTCGGCGACGATCTATGTCGGCCTCGTGGTGGTGCTGTTGTTCGCGGTGGTGACCTCGACTTCAGACGTCGTCGGCCAGCGTGACGAGGTGGCGTCGTTGGCGACCATGCTGGCCCAGCTTGAGGGCCACAATCCCGCTGCGGTTCGCGGCCCGGTGAGCGACGTGACGACGCCTACGGGTTCGCCATTTCTGGAAGGCGCGACGGTCACCATCGCTGGTGCGACGCTGCTGCAGCGCGTGTCCGGTGCGGTGACGAAATTCGGCGGCAACGTGCTGTCGACTCAGCTTGATCTGCAGGGTACGCAATCGAGAACGGGATTTCTCAGCATGATCGCCAGTTGCGAGATTGACCAGCCAGAGTTGCAAAAGCTGCTCTATGACCTCGAAGCCGGCATGCCATTCCTGTTTATCGATCAACTCGTGGTCCAGCCTCCTCTCACCATGTCCGGTACCGGAGGTGGAAGGCTGCGACTTCTGCTGACGGTGTCGGGGCAATGGCGAGGTACGAAATGATGCGCAACTTGATCATCAGCGTTGCGCTACTGTCGCTATCTTTCCATGGCGCCAGCGCAACGACGTCCGCCGCTTCCGATGACGCCCTGGATGCCGGCCTCTCCGACGATACCCGGGCCGCGGGCTCACCTGCAGTGACGCCCGCTCCGGTCGTGCCGCCCGTCACCACGGTGCGCATCGTCGCGCCGCCACCCGCGCCGGAGCGGGCACTGAGCCCCAATCCCCTGTGGGCGATTCCGTTGGCGCACTTGTCGGCGACGCGCGAACGGCCGATCTTTTCACCGTCGCGTCGGCCGCCGCCTGCCGCGGTTGCTGCCGAACCGGCGATCGTCAAGGCGCCAGCGGTTCGGAAGAAGGGTCCCGAAACCCCACCGCTCGCCCTGGTCGGGACCATCGCGAGCGACGAAGAGGGATTTGGCATTTTTCTGGATCAATCCACCAAAGCGGCGATCCGGCTGAAAATCGGCGACGACTATCAGGGCTGGAAACTGCGATCGGTTCAGGGCCGGGAAACCGCGCTGGAAAAGGATCAGAAGCTCGTCACTTTGGTGTTGCCGCAGCCGGGCCTTGGACAGACGGCCAGCGAGATCCACAGCGAACTCTCGCGAACTTCGGCGAATGGGAAGCCGGCAACATTACAGGAGCGACCTGAGCGGATTCGCTAACCGGTAGTTTGATGCATTGATCGCGCGCCAAGGATGCTAGAGTTGCGGAAAGCGCGATGCGAACAACAGGCCGATCGCGAGAAACGGTCCGAATGACATCGACGTCTGACCGTTCAATTGCCGCCCTGCCAATTGCATCAGGCCAGCGCAGGCCAAGGCGGTCAGCGCCGCCACCAGCAGAAGCATGGGAAGGCCGGCGACGCCGACCCAAATTCCGGCGGCCGCCAGGAATTTGACGTCGCCTAGCCCAAGGCCCTGGATTTTTCTGAAAGCGAAATAGAGCCGTCTTAGCAGCCAGAAGATGGCGCCGATCATCGCGCCCTCGCATGCCGCTTCCAAACCAGCGATCGGGCCGTCGACCATCAAAGCCTTGGACAGTCCAAGACCAGCGATCGCCAAATTCAACCAATCCGGAATGATGCCATGCTGAATATCGATCCAGGCAAGGACGACGCTGAGCAGGCAGAGCAATCCAAACGATACGACGATGATCATGCCGGGGTCCGGTTTCACAACAAAGCTGCGCAACCGATCTAACAGACTGCGGAAGGCGGGACCACCCTCGGTTTTTTTTGCAAACGCATTCTGGATAACTTGCAACGCGCGTTCGATGCACTGTGACGTTGCGCACAACAACGCGGCATGCAATGCGTCAGTCGACAAAAAGCTCGATGCTATCCACTGTCATTTGTCTGTCAGGACGCCGCAAGATTCTCGTAACAACGCGACTGTAGCGTCATGGCCAGAAACAATTGTCAGCGGCCAGAGTCGCTCGGGGGCACATGTCGAGCATTCATGGCCTTTGTGCTTTCGCGCGCGGCTGGCTGAACAATCGCAGCGGGCGGCGCGTGATTCGACATTCTTCCACAACGATCTCCATCATCGCCGCAGCGTGCGTTGGTCTTGCCGTGAGCGGCATCATCGGCTGGCTGGGCGCGACCGGCTTGCCCAACGGATCTCAGGCCCAATACGACGCTTGCACGCGGCCGGAACCCGGAAGTGAAATCTCGGAACCGGAGGAACTGCGCAGCCACAACGGCGTCCTGGAACTCGATCTGGCTATCCACGATCAGAAGCTGCCGGACGGCGCGACCCGCTACTGCTATGTCACCTCCGACGGAAAGCTGTCGCCGACATTGCGGCTCAAGCCGGGCGATCAGCTCGTCATCCGATTGAAGAACGATCTCGTCGATTATGCCGGGGCGACACCGGAGGTCGATCCGCCCAGCGCTCGAGCGCTTGCTTCCGCGCCGATCTGCACCGCGAAAAAGAAAGACGCCGACCCTTGCAGCAGTGGCGCGATGACGCCGGTGTCGACCAACCTGCACTTCCACGGCTTCACCGCGCCGCCGGTCTGCCACCAGGACGATGTGTTGAAAACATCGATCCAGCCCGGCGATGCGCCGTTCGAGTATCGCCTGCGCATTCCAGACGACGAATCGCCCGGTCTCTACTGGTATCATCCGCACATTCACGGCTACAGCAAGGCGCAGGTGCTCGGCGGCGCTTCCGGCGCGATGATCATTGAAGGCATCGAGCGGGCCGATCAATCGCTGGCCGGGATGCCCGAGCGCACGCTGGTGATCCGCGACCAGGACCTGTTGAATCCCGACGCGCCGCCTTCCAAATCCGAACCGGTCATCTCGAAAAACCTGGTCGACAATGACGGCGACGCTGCCAATACCGGCACCGGCTTCGGCAAGCCCTCGAAGGATCTGTCCGTCAACTTCGTGCCGGTGCCGTATCCGGACTATCCGCCGGCCACGCTGGCGATGAAGCCGGGCCAGCGGCAGCTGTGGCGCGTGCTCAACGCGTCCGCGATCACGTATCTGAATCTCGCGTTGCTGTTTCGAAACGCGCCGCAACCGCTCGGCATCGTCGGCATCGACGGCACGCCGATCCGCTTTCAGGGCAGCCCATCACCTGCGGTGCAACGGGTCGACCACATCGGCATTCCGCCGGGTGCCCGGGTCGAGTTCATCGTCGAAGGTCCGCCGCTCGGAGTGCCCGCGCTGCTGGTAACGCGTACGGTCGACACCGGCCCCGCTGGAGAGAACGATCCCAATCGCGCGCTCGTCTCGATCAAGGCCGCGACCAATGCGCCCGATCCGCAGGCGGCATTGCCCGCGCACACGGAACCCTTGCCGTCGCCGTCTCGCCCTTGGCTCGGGAATGTCGCGCCGGCGCGCGTCAGGAAACTGTTTTTTTCCGAACAACAGGAGAATCCCAACGACCCGAACAGTCCCACCAGGTTCTTTCTGACGACGGACGGCGAAACGCCGAAGCCGTTCGATCCCCAATCGGAGATTCCCGATATCGTCGTCAGGCAGGGCGACGTCGAGGATTGGATCATCGAGAACCGCTCGATGGAGTTGCACGATTTCCACATCCACCAACTGCACTTCCAATTGCTTGAATGGTCCGGCCTCGCCGTCAACGAGCCGTTCCTGCGCGATACGGTAAATGTCCCCTACTACAGCGGCCGGATGCTGGGCTATCCCAGCGTGCGGCTTCGCATGGATTTTCGCGATCCGAACATCGTCGGCACGTTCGTCTATCACTGCCACCTTCTCGAACACGAGGACGGGGGAATGATGGGTCGAATCCAGGTGCTGCCGAGAAGCCCCTCTATGTCCACCAAACTACCCATCCCAACCACCAAAGGAGAGCTTTGATGCGCGTCAAGCGTAAGTCACGTTTGCTGCAGAGTTGCCGCCTCGGTCTCAGCGCGATGGCGCTGGGGCAATTGACCATATGCCCCGTGCTTGCGGCCGAATGGCCGTCTCCGGGTGAACATGAGGGGTCGCCGATCAAGCACGTCATCGTCATCATCGGCGAGAACCGCAGCTTCGACCACGTGTTCGCCACCTACGTGCCCAAGCGGCCCGAAGAGAAGGTCTTCAACCTGCTCTCCGAGGGCATCATCAAGCTCGACAGCAACAACAACGCGCTTCCCGGCCCCAACTTCCAGAAGGCGCACCAGCTGTCGGCGCAGGATGTCGGCACGACCGACACGTTCCTCCTCAGCCCGCCGAAGCAAACGTTCCCCAACGACCAGTTGCCAGCTCCGCTGGTGGGTGGTCCGAAGGTCTCCTACATTCCAAACGAGTGCGGCAGCACGCCGATCACCAGCTGCTCCGCGAGCCTGGCGCTGGCGAAGCAGTCGGAAAACGGGCTGGATCCGGACTACTACCAGTACCTGCTGACCGGAGGCACCGGTCAAACTTCAAAGACGCCTGACCAGCGCGTCACCAACGTCAACGCGCTGCCGGCCGGACCGTTTCAGCTGACCAACAACGGCGAATTCCCGTATGATTCCTATTCGGCAAGCCCGGTACATCGCTTCTATCAAATGTGGCAGCAGCTCAACTGCAAC
>JAJYAH010000473.1 GCA_021779635.1 Pseudomonadota bacterium
CATGATGGCGGCCTATATGTGCGCGGCAACCTGACGAACATGGTCGCACTCACCGCGCTGCGCCTGCGGCTCGATGCGCCGGATCGGCCGGCGGCGCAATTTGCACCCGGTCCGGTTGCGCCAGCGGCGCAGCTTCTGCCGCCGCTGCCCCACATCGAGGCGCTGACAGACGATCTCGTCGCCACGATCCGGGCGCTGGCAGCAAGTCATGACGGTGCCGGCGGCGGTGTGATTCCGAGCCTCTACCTCGCGCTCGCGCCGTGGCCCGGCGTTGTAAACGCGCTTGCCCGCTGGCTCGGCCCGCTCTACGCGCTCGATGCCATGCGGACGGCGCGGGCCAGTACGGTCCGCGTGGCCGAGCAAGAGGCAGCCGCGATGCTGCCTTCCATTGCGCAGGCGCCGGCAGGTCTCGCCGCGATGCGCCCGACGCTCGATCGCTTCACCCGCCTCGTCATCCCCGACCTGATTCCCGTCTGCATCGCGCTCAGCGGCTTGTTGTCGCTCGGCTGAAGCTGCGTGTTCGCGCCGGTGAGAAACAGATGAACACGAAGGATGGAAGTACGATCATTGGGACAGCGTCTCATGGGCGGCGGCAAGCGCGTCTATAATGCGGCCCCAAACACCAGCCCGCCGCCATCAAATGAATCGGTCGTAGCAGGTGGTATATGGGCCAAACGCCTCCGGGAGATCCCGCCAGGCTGCCCCGGATCGCAAAGCTCAAAAGATGCCATTGAGAATACGACGGTCATTTACTCGTAGGACGCCAAGCTTGGTGCATCGATGGTGCCCCGTGCGTGGTGTAGCTGACTTTTTGATGGAGGCACTTCTTCTCGGCGGCCACATCGCGGCGTCGGCCTCCTTGCGGAACGAACTGATCAAGCAACCAATTGATACTGGCAAGTGGCCAGCCGATATCGCCGCGTTCGCGGATGCCCATGACTCGCGCGACCGGCCGGTGTTTTTCAGAGACTGAGGACGAACTTGTCACAGCTTACGCGCCTGCTATGCAGCATTGACAATAGCATGTCGGTAGAAGTCTCCACGGCCGCTTTGCCGTTGGCATCATGGGGCTCCTTCGGCAGTCAACGCATCATAGATCCGCGCGATCGTGGCAAGGGCGTTCGGTTCGGCCGAGCGGCGGAAGGACTATTCAGCAGCAATCAGTGACCCTCGCTCGACCTAAATCATCAGACTGATTCGAAAAGCCGAGCCGAGCTTCGTTTAAGGCCTTTCCAGACTCTTGTGCTGCTGCAAAGCAACGTCGACTTACGAGCACTCTCGTGCCTGTAGAGAAGCTGTCCACAACAGCATCAAATGCGTTGCGGAATTGGTTCTGGCTCAGAAGCGGTATTGCGATCGGCCAGCTATCCTCGTCGATTGACTGTTGCTGTCGAGACCCGGCATTTGCTGCGGTGCATTGTGGACGATGTCATTGAATCGGCGCAAGCTATAGTCCTTTCAAGAGTGCCGTGACGGCGTTAAGCATAGTAATGAGGCAAGATACCAAACTGCAGCAGCGGGCGTTGCTCGACAACATTCCGGACATGGCGTGGCTGAAGGATCGCGACTGCCGCTATCTTGCGGTCAACACGGCCTATCTCGAGATCTTGGGAATTCCGGAGCACGCCGTGCTCGGCAAGCGGCCCGACGAGATCTGGCCGGCGGAGATCGCCGAGGTTTATCTGCGAACGGATCGAGCGGTGCTCAAGAGTGGCCGCCGGCGTCGCTACGAAGAGACGCGGCCCGATCCCTTCGGGATAGCCCGCTGGTTCGAGACGATCAAATCGCCGATCCGTGACAAGGCCGGCCGCATCATCGGAACAGTCGGCATTTCCCGCGACATTACTGAGCGGAAATTGGCCGAGAGCGAGTTGATCAAGTCCCGCACTCAACTGCGGGAATTGTCGAATTATCTTCAGTCGGTTCGCGAGGCGGAGCGGGCGCGCATTTCCCGCGAGCTTCATGACGAACTCGGCCAAACGCTGACCGCGTTGAAGATGGAGCTCGGCTGGCTCAAGGATCGGCTCCCGGTTGAACCGGGGATGTTGCGAGCCCGTCTCGACCGCCTCGTGCAGATCGTGGACCATTCGGTGACCGACTTGCAGCGCATTGCTTCCGACCTGCGCCCGATGATCCTCGATGAGTTGGGCCTGGCGTCGGCCATTCAATGGCTGGCGCAGAATTTTTCCGAGCGGAGCTCGCTCTCGATTGAGCTTTCCTTCGAACTAGCCGACGTCGTCTATTCGAAAGACGTCAGCACCGCCGCATTTCGCATCGTGCAAGAAGCCCTGACCAACATCGCCCGGCACAGTGGTGCGGCATCGGCGCGCATCGTGGCGCGCCATTCCGGCAACGAACTCGAGCTTGACATCAGCGACAACGGCCGCGGCATGGATGTCGCGGGGTCGAGGCGGGAGCAGCTCGGGCTCGTCGGCATGAGCGAGCGGGCGCATATGCTTGGCGGATCAATGGAGATCGATAGCGCGCCGGGACGCGGCACCTGCATTTCGGTGCGGCTGCCGTTGTTGACCGACAAAGTTGCGACAGCCGCTGCGCCATGATCAGATTATTTGTCGCAGACGACCATACGATCTTCCGGGAAGGGCTCAAGCAGATGCTCGCGGAGGAGGCCGATTTCAGAATCGTCGGCGAAGCAACCAACGGGGATGAGGTTCTGGCGCAACTGCATTCGCTGTCTTGCGAGGTCATATTGCTGGATCTCACTATGCCCGGGCGCAGCGGAATGTCGCTGCTGCGCGAGGTCGCTTCGAACGACAAGTGGCGCGTGATCGTGCTCAGCATGCACGAGGAGGACCAATATATCGTCGAGGCGCTGAAGGCCGGCGCTGCCGGCTATGTCACCAAGAACAGCGCCCTGGAGCAGTTGATCCTCGCGATTCGCAAGGTCATCAAAGGCGAGATGTTCGTCAGCACGGCAGCATCTCAAAGCCTGATCCGTCAGGCCCGCGCGCCGAGCGAGCCCCTGCCGCACACGCGGCTGACGCCGCGCGAACGCGAGGTGTTCGATCGCCTCGTCCTTGGCCGCAAAATGTCGGATATTGCGCGCGAACTCGGCTTGAGCATCAAGACTGCCAGCACGCACAAGACCAATCTCTTGCACAAGATGAAGGCCGAAACCACCACCGATCTGGTGCGCTACGCGTTGCGTCACCAGCTGGATCAGCGATCCTAGCTATCCATCAGCTGTCCCAGCGATCTAGGAATTTTCCTAGATCGCGCTAGGACAACGCCGATTTCCCACCGATTCAAACTCTCTTAGGCTTCGAAAAGCTGGTCTATCGGTGGGAGCATTTGATGAGACCTTCGCGGGCGGTGTGTCGATCGGAACGCGGTATGGTCGCGACCGCCCATTATCTGGGGTCCGGCGCGGCTCTCGACGTCCTCAAGCGCGGTGGAAGCGCCGTCGACGCGGCAATCTGCGCTGCGGCAACGCTCAGCGTGGTCTTGCCCCACATGATCGGAGTGGGCGGCGACGCCTTCTGGCTGATCTATGACGCCCGCTCGCGCAAGGTGCATGCGTTGAACGGCAGCGGCCCCTGCGGCCGCAACATCGACGCCAGTTCCTACGCGCCTGAAAACTGCATTCCGCATCGCGGTCCCCGCGCCGCCATCACTGTCCCCGGGGCTGTGGACAGTTGGCGCCTTGCGCACGAACGTTTTGGCCGGCTGGCACTGGCAGAATTGCTCGAGCCGGCCATCGAGTATGCGCGCAAGGGCTCGCCGGTCAGCAATGACCTCGCGGCGTGGATTCATGACGACCGTCACGACCTCGCATCCGATCCCGGCGCGGCGCAGGTGTTCCTTGACGGGGGGCGGCCCTATTTGCCGGGGACCCGCCTCACTCAGAATGCGCTCGCCGGGACGCTCGAGCGGTTGGCTTCGCGCGGTCTGCGCTCGTTCTACGATACGGCAGGCCGCAGCATCGCGGCCTATCTCGACCATGTTGGCGGCGCGCTGACAGCGGAGGATTTTGCCGGCTACTCCGCGCGCTGGGTCGATCCGATCACGACGCGCTATCGCGGCTTCGACGCCTTCCAGTTGCCGCCGCCCTCGCAGGGACTAGCCGGACTCCTGATCCTCAATTTTCTCGAGGGGCTCGACCTTCGTAAGCTCGGGCCCGCGTCGCCAGATTTCTACAGCGCGCTGATCCAGGCGACCAAATGGGCGTTCGAAAAGCGCGACCGCCATCTCGCCGATCCCTTGTTCCATTCGATTCCCCTTGCCGATCTGCTGGATCCGCGGCTTGCCTCGTCCGAACGCGCGGTGTGGTTGAAGGAACTGCAACGCGAAACGGTGAGCCCGCCGTCCGGGAGCGACACCACCTTCATCTGCGTGGCCGACGACGAGGGCAACGCGGTCGGCATGGTGCAGAGCCTGTATTTCGACTTCGGTGCCTGCGTGGTCGATCCGGCGTCGGGGGTGCTGCTGCAGAACCGCGGCAGCTTCTTCTCGCTCGATCCGCGGCATCCAAACTTCCTGAAGCCGGGCAAGCAGTCGGCTTCCACGCTGATGTCCGCCATGCTCTGCAAGGATGGCCGACCTTATCTCGTTTACGGCAGCCAGGGCGGGGAGGTGCAGCCGCAGGCCCAGACGGCGCTGGTCACCCGCATCGTCGACTTCGGCCTGGACGTGCAGTCGGCGCTCGATGCTCCGCGCCTGCTTTACGGCCGTTCGTGGGGAGACGCATCCAACCAGCTTCTGCTGGAAGGCAATGCGCCGGACGCTGTCTTTGACGGACTGCGGCGCCACGGACATCCCGTCGAGCGGGTCGGCTGGCCGCACACGCGCATGGGGACCGCACAGGCCATTCGCTTGAGGGGGCCATGGTCACCGTTCTTTGAAGGCGGAGCGGATGTCAGGGGAGAAGGCGTCGCTTTAGGGTTCTGAACGGAAAAGGGAACAGAAGAGGGAGGGATCGCAAAATGGACCTGATCATCCGCCGGGTACGGATCAGTGACGACGCGCCACTTGCGGACATCGCCATCGCGGATGGCCGGATCGCCGCCATTGAGGAGAAGATCGAGAAGACGGCCGATCAGGAGATCGACGCCGAAGGGCGCGTCGCCCTTCCCGGCTTCATCGAGCCGCATCTGCACCTCGAGAAGGCTTTCCTGCATCGCCGGATGCCGGCGCGGCTCGGCACGCTCGAGGAAGCCATTCGCGTGACCGGCATCCTGAAATCAAGACAGGAGCGGGAGGATGTTCTCGATCGCTCCCGCCAGGTTCTCGACATGGCCGTCAGGAACGGCACCACGCTAGTGCGTGCGCATCCCGACGTCGATCCCATCCAGGGCCTCATCGGGGTCGAAACCGCCATGCAGCTCAAGGACGAATATCGCGATCTCCTGGACTTGCAGGTCGTCGCCTTCCCGCAGGAGGGGTGGCTGAAGACCGAGGGGGTACAGCAGTTGATGGAGAGCGCGCTCGATCTCGGCGCCGATGTCGTCGGCGGCTGTCCGTACAACGAACTCAACTGGGACGATACGTGCAGCCACATCGACAAGGTCTTCGATCTAGCGCAGAAGCGCGGCCTCGATATCGACATGCATGTCGACTTTGCCGACGATACCGCTGATCGCCGTTTCGCGACCACCGAATATATCGCTCGAAAGACCATCGATACCGGCTACCATGGCCGCGTCGCGCTCGGCCACGTCACGAGCCTTGGGTCTCTGAAATCGGACCAGCTGAAACCCATCGCCGACCTTCTGCGCGAGGCAGACATCCACATCGTCACGCTGCCGGCTACCGACACCTATCTTGGCGGACGGCGCGACGAAGTAAATCCGCGACGTGGACTGACGCCGGTACGGGCGCTGCATGCCGCCGGGGTCAACGTCGCTTACTCCTCGAACAATATCCGCAATGCCTTCACG
>JAJYAH010000474.1 GCA_021779635.1 Pseudomonadota bacterium
GTCATAGCAAATACAGGATGGCAAGTGGTCCAAAGGGAAGACCTAGCACGGTCACAATCCGTCTTGCTCACAACCTAAGGGAGCGGCATTCTCATCTGAAGGGGAGCTAACTCAACACTTCGGCGTAAGCATGGTCGCGTCTGTCGCTCAATTTCAGACCAAAATCCTTCGCCGGCAGCGCGCGCCTGACGAATATCGGATTTATCGTGCGGCTCTCGAATGGGGACTCACGGACCCAATCGTTATTGAAGGCCGAAAGGATTTCAAATCGGAGCACCGGTGGCGCGAGCAAATCGAGCCCTATCACCACCAGGTGACAAACCTCATCACGTTCTGCCGCAGACTCCCAGTCACGCTGCTCGCCGACGATGTAGGACTAGGAAAGACTATCAGCGCCGGCCTAGTCGCAAGCGAACTCATATCGCGCTCGCGCATGTCGAAAATGCTCATCGTCTGTCCCAAACTATTGGGGCCGCAGTGGCGCGATGAGTTGCAGTCAAAATTCAACATTCCGGCTGAAATTGTAGTTGGCAAGGACCTTATCGAGGCAGAACCGCAAGACGCAGGCGCGGTCATCACGACCTACCATTCAGCACGACTGTACCTCGACAAAATTCCGGACGATCGATTTGAAATGCTGGTGCTGGATGAAGCGCACAAGCTGCGTAACCTGTGTCGCTCAACCCCCGCAGGTCGCAGTCCGTTTTCGTGAGGCATTTGAAGCACGTCGCTTCCGATATGTCCTGATGCTGACGGCGACGCCGATCCAGAACCGCCTCTGGGATCTTTATTCGCTGGTGGACCTTCTGACCGTGGCACGCGGCCATGCAAATCCCTTTGGAACCGAAGGAATGTTTGCCCGCAAGTTCATCGCGGACAATCGCGCGCAGGCGCGCCAACTAAAGCCGGAAGCGCGCGAGGAATTTCGTTCGATCGTCTATGGATACATGTCGCGCATGCGGCGCGGCGATGCGAAACTCTTCTTCCCCGAGCGCGTCGTGCAACTGCACAAGGTTGATCCATCTGCCGAAGAGCTGGAGCTGATCCGGGTCTTAGCCAAGCCAATTCAGAAACTCAATCGGCTGGCTCAGATTTCTATTCTTTTCGCGCTGACGAGCAGCCCGCATGCGCTGATGGCGCAGCTCAACACAATGGCAAGGAACGGCACTGTTCCCGAGGACCTTGCAGTTGCCGTGCGCAGCATCGTTGGACGAATACACTTGAGCGCCAAACTGCGAGGCCTGGGAACGCTCGTGGAACGGCTTAGGCGCGAGAAGCCGGATCAGTGGCGATTGGTAGTCTTCACGGGCCGTCTGGAAACGCAAACGACGATCCAGGCTTACCTTGAAGCGCAAGGGATCACGGTGGGCATCATTAACGGCTCATCTGGTCCCAAAAACCAGGACACGTTTGCGCGGTTTCGAAAAAGCCCGCCCGGAATCCACGTCATCGTTTCCACAGAAGCCGGCTCCGAAGGTCTAAACCTTCAGGTCGCAAATGTTGTCGCGAACTACGATCTTCCGTGGAACCCGATGATTGTTGAACAGCGCATTGGTCGTGTTCAGCGGCTCGCGTCGAATCATGCAAAGGTCAGCATCTTCAATATCACCCTGCGAGGCACGTTCGAGGAATATATCGTTGGCCGGTTGATGGAGAAGCTACAAATGGCTTCCCATGCCATCGGAGACATCGAGGCACTTTTACAGGCATCGGGATTGGGAGACGACGACGGTGACGAGAGTTTCGATGAAAAGATTCTTAAATTGGTGTTGGCGGCCCTGGCGGGCAAGGATGTAGAGGCGGCTACCCGGCAGACCGAGAAAAGTATTGCCGAGGCGAAAGCCGAGTTGGAACGCGAAGAGGAAAACATAAACACGATGCTCGGCAGCATGGATGGCGCCGGGTATGTCGGACCCCGCGCGCCAACATTGCCGCCTGTCGCCCATTCAATGGATGCGTGCGAGTTTACCCTCTTGGCCCTTACAAGTCTTGGCGCACGGGTGACGCCTTACACGGAGAAAATCTACCTGTCCGAGCAAGATGGCGGTCAAGAGTTTATCCGTTTTGAAGAGAGCGGGCGGGACGCGGCACAAAGGGCGACGCTTTACGCCCCAGGCAGCGCTGCCTTTTCGCGTCTGGTGGATAAGGCTGCGGCTACCGGCGTTCACATGGTTGATGACGTTGATACCGAAGCCGAGAAGGAAGCTGCTGAGATTGCACGTCGATGGAGCGCGGGATGCGGCGCGCTAATCTCGGGGACAGAAGTTGAAGATGTTCAACGTGCTTTCGAAGGCACGGCACTAGTCCGGGTGCGCGCGACCGTCGCCCATGACAGTTATGAACGCCTTGTGGAAATACCCTGTCATACAAGCGAACATAACGCATGGATAGGCCGCAAAGGGCTGGCGACTTTGCCCGATGTTCTCCAAGACGCGGCGGCTTTCGGCATCAATTCAGAGCTGTTGTCCGAAGCCGCCAACAAAGATTCCGGCGTTGCCGAATTCTGTCGTTTTTACTTGGAACGGCGAGAGCAGGAAATATCGGCCGCAGGCTCCGATGCGCGCAAAGAGAAGAAGCTGGGGGATGATTTCACACCGCGCCTCGAAGTGACGCTGGTGGGTCTTCAGGGCGCAGTGCATCGGCAACTGAAGCTACACGTGCATTATAAATGGGACGACAGCCCGGACTACATCAGTACGCTAACCGTCGTACCCCATTCCGGTACGCTAATAGATGCACCCGCACTTGGCCAATGCGCTCAGACGTTACGGACGGTACCGCAAGACTGCTTGCAACGCTGTGAAATGAGCGGGGCAGAAGTGCTGCGGCACCGGTTAGTGCGATCGGATATGAGCGGCCGGTTCGCCCTACCCGAACATACCTTTAAGTGCAATGTTAGCAAACAGCGGATTCTTTCAGACGAAGCCGAGGTCTCGGATGTAACGGGTCAAGCGGTTGCAAGGTCATTCCTGAAGAGCTCGGCTGTAAGCGGAAAGCGCGCCGAGCCGGAGCATTTGGGCCAGTGCGAGTTCACTCAAGCGGAGGCGCTCCACTCTGAGCTCGGTATCAGCGAGATATCCGGCAAGCACTATCGGGTCGATGAAGAAGTGCGATCGGCGGTATCCGGCAGAGCGGGACATAGCCGGGAATTTATCCTTTGCCATGAAACTCGGCAGCCGCTTGCGCCGGGTGAAGGCGAGCGTTGCGAAATATCAGGGCATCTAGTCCGCCCCGGCGTGCTCGAACGGTGTTCCGTAACCCAAAAAGCTGTCCTGCCTTCGGAACTGGAACGATGCGCCGCGAGCGGCAAACGGGTTCTAAAAAAGCTGCTCGTAACAAGCAGTATCTCGCAGGCGCGTATTCTGGAGCGATACGCACTACAGTCCACCGCTGGAAATTTCTGCACACCGTTGGAAGCAAGGCGGTGTATGTGGAGCGGCCGGAAATTTCATCCCGACGATTTGCGCACATGCGCGCTGACGGGCGTACCGGTGCATTTTGAATATGCGACGTCTGACTCACGTGTGTGTCTCCAGCCGCTATCAGATTTGCTCTATGGGCTGCGCCGGACGGCGGATGGTTCGGATTTATGGGAGACGATCGCGGCCAAGGCCTCGGCCGCGCTGGGCCGCGGCCGGTGCCGTCTCGAAGCAGCGCAAAAATCGCCCGATGGGCGGCATCTCGCGGTATGCTCAGAGGTGCGTACGTTTCTCGGTTTCAAGGTTCATCAGGTCGGCCTTCTCTATTCCGTGAACGACGACGAGATTGTCGGCCACATCGCGGTGGGAAAACGCACGCCGGGCGGATGGACTGAGGCACAAAGCTGAGCGATCATTCTCCGGAGTAAAGTGGCTCATGCTAACCACGAATGCCGTGCAGCGGCGCGGGCGTCGCCCGAAGTTACGGCACAACTGGGCTAGAAGGGCAGGCATTTTGCAGCTCCAAGCACCGATCAGCCGCACGGCATGATAGCGCATACACTGGCACGATTGTACGTCACTAATGCGAGGGGCATCGGCATGGCAATAAAAAATTAGAACCCGGGGGGTAACTCATGATTGAAGTACATGATAATCTGTTTGTTGGCTCGCAAGACGATGAAGCTTCCATTCGCGATCGAAGCGCGTGGTTTATTGTTCACGCTTGCAAAGAGGCTTATCACCGGCAGGCTTTGGGCTATACGGGGCGAGCTGCGGCTAAAGACCATCCCGAATATCTGATCGCCAGACGGCCAGGTTGCCTGATCCTCAATTTGGTGGACGTCGCCGACGTTAATTACATATCCGCACAAATTATAGATGCTGCATTGGGTGATATTCAGCAGAACATTGCTTCCAGTAAGGTTCTGGTTCATTGTAACCAAGGCATGTCCCGATCGCCAGGCATCGCCTTTTTGTATTTGTTGAAATTCTCTGAGGTATTTCGGCGACAAAATCATGATGAAGATTTGCGAGATTTCCTGAGAATCTATCCGCCCTACGCTCCGGCACAGGGCATGGCCGATTATGTGAAGCTAAACTGGTTGAAATATTCGTCCAGAGGATGACGAGACGACTCTACAAATTCATTCGAAGAAAATCGTCAGGGTAGCTGGTCAGAGGCCAGACCTTTCTGCGCAAGACGCTCGCTGTTCACAATGGCCTTGTTTGACCTAGCTACCATATTCGAGTTTGCTATTTCAGGCCGAAACGACGGGCTCCTAAGCAACGAGACGACTCTACAAATTGTCCAAGGGCTACGAGGCGTTCGCTGCCTCAGCCGATCGGTTGATCTCCAGTACGGCTTTCTGTTGGACCCAAACCTATTCGATAATCTCGATTTCTCCTGCCTCAAACCAGCCCTCGGCAACTGCGTGATCCTTAACTTTTACGGGATCGCTCGAATAGTGAACAATGGCCAGGCTGCTTTCGGCACGACTACAAGTGACGTAAAACAATCGTCGTGTTCGGTCGATGGTCGTCTCCTTACCCGCGCGTTCGTTGCTGATGTCCGTGTCGCTCTTTGCTTTAGCGCCAAGCAACTTGTCGTAGCTAAATAAAAAGCCACGGGATTCATCATCGTCGATGATGACCATGACGCGAGGAAATTCTAAACCTTTGACACCCTGGTGAGTATCAAATGGTGCCTCGCCCGAGATGTAACGGGCGTAGGAAACAACTTGCTGAAACGGTGCCGATAATGATTGTTCCCAAGCTTCAATTGCTTCATCACGCTTCTCATCCGACAACGCCGAGGAATTTGACTTATCCATGCCCTCATCGGTTGCGTCCCTACTAGATACAACGAGGCGCAGGGATTCTGGTATCCTGAACAAGCCGGAGGCCTGAACACATCGAAGAACATCCATTAGAGATGGGGAAGCTCCACCTTTCCACAAAGCAATCAATTCATTCACTGCTTCACGAGCCGCTTTGAGTAATTTTGGTTGATCGGCTCCGGATAGTTTTAGAAATTCCTTTTCAAGAAGAGGCGACCGCTGTCGTACTATCGCGGCAACAGCATATTCATCGCCCCTCAGCTTAGCCTCTACGAGTGGCATCACATCGTGCGTGAAGAACGGCAAGCCTGGGAGAGACCCGTCGAGAAGACCAGTTCTCAGCCGGTCGACGGAGTATAGCGGCTCGAAGAACTCTACGAAGCCCATACGCCGGGCAGCCATAAGATGCTCAAGCGTAAGGGTCTTGAAATCCGGCCCCGCAGCACCCCAACAATCATCCCCGGTGATTTCGGCCATGCGTTGCGCAGCCGCTGCCTCTGCTTTGGCCTTATCTGCCGTATTGGCCGGAACAATAAATAACCGAATTGACCCAGTTTCTTTGTCTGTCCTGCCTTTCTGCTCATGTCCATCCACGGCAGAGCGAATCTTATTGATTAATTGAATAACCCGGGTGGGG
>JAJYAH010000475.1 GCA_021779635.1 Pseudomonadota bacterium
CAGCGAGAGCTGCTGATTGCCGTGGACGACGTCACAAGTGTCGTCGATATCGAGCATGACGGATGCCGGTGCCCGCGCGTAGCTGTCCATCCATGCGTCGACCAGAGCATAGGTCAGTCGGATCACGTCGCGCAGCCCAGGAGTATTCTCCAGCCGCGACAGCGTCGGCTGAGAACACAGATCGCGGCCGCTGTCCGGCAGGCGCCCGCAGGCTAGGCCGGATCGGAGCGCAGATGATCGAGGTCATCGGCGTCCTCGTAGCCGCAGCAGATCGCGAACATGCGGGCCCGGAACATGCCGGCGAGGCTATGGACGATCCGGGTCGGGTCGCGTCGATCCGGTAATATGCGAGCGAGCCTGTCAGCCAGACCCAGACGTCGCTCGGCGAGCGCCAGCAGCGTCCAGAGCGCCCTTCTAGCATGACCACGCCGGCGGTCGCTGAGGTCGCGGCAACCTCGTTCGAGCCCTTGCCAAGGATCGAAATCGACATCTCGTTTGCGGCCGAGGTTGACCTTGCGCCCCTGCTCCACGCCGTTGCGGGTATGCCCGAACGGGAGGGCCGATGGTGGGGGCTGCGCGAGCGTTTCACCCATCTCGGCTTCGCGCAGGGCTTCGACGAACTTCTCTGCCTGCCGCACCTCACCGGCGTCGAACCATTCTGGCATCAGATTGAGACCGTGCGGAAGGTCTTGAAGTAATTCCGCGGCCGTGTGCTGCTTGCCGACGAAGTCGGCCTCGGAAAGACCATCGAGGCTGGTATGGTTCTCAAGGAATATGCGTTGCGCGGCATGGCGGAGCGAGTGCCGGTGCTGTCGCCGGCCTCGCTCGTCGGGCAATGGCGGGAGGAACTGGAGACCAAATTCTGCCTGTCTTTCGCGACGACTCACGACCAGCTGTTGCGCGACGACCCACGCGCGTTCTGGAGGCAGAAGCGTATCATCGCGTCGATTTCGACGGCTCGACGACGTGAGCATTCTGAGTGTCTGCTCGGGGGCTTCTTCGACCTCGTCATCATCGACGAGGCGCATCATCTGCGTGACCGGTCGAGCCAGAGTTGGAAGCTTGTCGATGCGCTCAATAAGCGTTTCTCGCTGCTGCTTTCCGCGACACCGGTGCAGAATGACCTTATTGAACTATACAACATAATGACGCTCTTGAAGCCCGGCATCTTCAAGACGCTCAAGGAATTTCGCACTGCCTACATGATACCCGGCAAGCCGAGACAACCGGCGAATCCCGAGCGCCTGCGCGAATTGATGCGGGGCGCCATGATCCGCAACACCCGCGCGGTCGTCGCCCTGAAACTTCCGCGCCGTCACGCGGTGACGATTAAGGTCGATGGCCAGCCGAGCGAAGTCGAGGCCTATGCTGATCTGGCGGCCGCAGCGCGCCGCCTTGCGGCCGAGACCGGGGCGGGCCGATACCGGTTGGCGCTGCACCACCTACTCGGCGCGGCCGGATCGTCGCCTGTCGCGGCGGCGGTTGCCGTGACGCGGTTCGCAGCACGCCGTCCCGACGACATGGAGTGGCGGGCTCTGGCTGAACGCTGGGCCGCGATTGAAGCCGGTGGCAAGGAGATGGCGCTCCTCGACCTGCTTCGTCGCAACCCGGATGAGAAGAAGCTGGTCTTCGTCCATTCCCGAGAGACGCTGGGCCGCCTGACCGCCGTTCATAACGGATCGTCGAGGAATTTGCCGTCCGTGGTGCCGTTCACCATGGCGCCCTTGAGACCGAGCGCACGCACGCAACGCTCCAGCTCATCTGCTGCTGCCTGAAGTGCGGTCATCGGCAGATGCTCAAAGCCGGCATAGCGATCCGGCCGCTCGCCGATGAAACCGGCGAGATGGTCATTCACCTCCCGCGCCCAAGGTACGCTCTCGTCCGGCGGCAAAATATCCGCGCCTGGTCCTGACCAGGAGAGAACTTGCACGGTGATGCCGGCGGAATCCATATCCGCGATACGCGAGGCTCCGAGTTCGGACAGATATTTCGAGCCATCCTTCATGATCTCGGCGCCCTGCGCGAACGCTGGATTGCCGCGCCCCAGAAGATGTTCCGCGGGGATCATTGCCAACGCGGGAACGCTAAAATGTTCCTCAAGAGCAACAGTTCGCATGTGGAGATTTTCCGGTTTTGTCATTTCAGTAAATTCGGCAAGAGGGGTCATCCGGCAGTCTACTGGTCACGCGAATCATCCATGAGCCGAAATTCGCGGATCTGCTCTTCTGAAATTACGAGGCATTCCGAATATGGGATTTCTGCTTTATCGCGGTTGCACCACGCTGTTTCCAGCGGCGCGCGACGGAGTCCAGAGCGTCCAGCGCATCGCCAAGCTCACTTCCGTTGTCCGTCAATCCATACGTGACTTCGGGCGGAATGGTCGGCTTGTGCTCGCGATAGATAAGCCCTTCACTTTCGAGCAGGCGCAGGCGATCGGTCAGGACCTTGGCGGAAACATTGTGTAGCTGCCGCTTCAAGACGCCAAATCTGAGCGGCCCGTCCTTTCGCAAAGTCCAGAGGATATACATGGTCCAGGATCCCATGAGGACACGGAACAAGGCTTCAACCGGACAGGATGGCTCATGCGCGAGGCGAGTCATTGGTAGTTACCCTACGGTACCTACTTCTCAGAGGGAAGCAGCTTGGTATAGGATGTAATCCAGCATCCGGATTCTGGCAATTCAGAAAGACCGGCTATCGGAAATAGCTAATCAGGAGCAAAAGATGATTTTGGTGATCGGCGCGACAGGCAACATCGGCTCCGCGGCGACGCAGCAACTTGTGTCAAAGGGAGCCGATGTCCGGGTCCTGGCCCGCGACACGGCCAAGGCCCGCGCCGTGCTGGGACCAAAGGTGCAGGTCGTGCAGGGTGATCTTTCCCGCCCCGATACGGTAGCTGCCGCCATGGCCGGCGCGGAAAAGCTGTTCCTCGTCACGCCGTTGCATCTCGATCAGATCGCCATGAAATCCACGGCGATCCAGGCGGCAAAGAAGGCCGGCGTGAAACATATCGTCATGTCCACCGGTATCGGCGCGGCGCCTGACGCGGGTGTCGAGATCGGACGCTGGCATGGCAAGAACCAGGAAGAAGTGAAGGCGACCGGCATCGCCTATACCTTCCTCCAGCCCACCTTCTTCATGCAGAACATGCTGATGTTCGCGGACGCGATCCGCGCGCAGGGTGCTTTCTACCTGCCACTGGGCGACAGCAAAGTAAGCTGGGTCGATGCCCGCGACATTGCCGAGGTCGGCGTTGTGGCGTTGACCGGGGCTGGACATGAGAACAAGGAATATCCGATCACTGGTGGCGAGGCGATCAACTGTGCCGGGATGGCGCAGACGATTTCCGGAGTGCTTGGCAAGACGGTGAACTACGTCGATGTTCCGCTGGCCGCCGCCAAAGAGGGGATGACGGCCGCCGGAATGCCGGAAAAGCTAGCCGACATGATGAACGAGCTTTACGCCCTCGGCCCGGCTGGTCATCTGGCCTATGTCGCCGATACGGTTGAGAGGGTGACTGGGCATCCGCCCCGCAGCTTCCGTCAATTTGTCGAAAATCATGCCGCGGCCTTCAAGGGTTGAGACTCCACAACAGTCAGGAGTGCTCCGCCCCCGGGACGACGCACCCGGTCGGAGCTCGATTGGAGGCCCCTCCTTGAGCCGGTTGCCCACGCTCTTCATCCCGCACGGCGGCGGTCCATGCTTTTTCATGGAATGGAATCCGCCCGATACCTGGAACAGGATGGCCGGGTTCCTGCGCGCGATCCCCGAGCAGATCGGGGTGCGTCCCAAGGCGATTGTGGTGATCTCCGGCCATTGGGAGGAGGATGTCGTCACCATCCAGAAGAATCCCGCGCCGCCGCTGCTGTATGATTATTACGGCTTTCCGCCGAACACCTATCAGCTCAAGTTTCCGGCCCCGGGCGCCCCTGAGATTTCCGCCCGGATCGCCGAGTTGCTGGAGGCTGCGGGACTCGCGTGGAAATACGACCATGTCCGGGGCTTCGATCACGGCGTGTTCATCCCGCTGAAAGTCGCGTTTCCGCAAGCCGATATACCGATCGTGCAGGTCTCGCTTCTCGCCAGTCTGGATCCCGCAAGCCATATCCGGCTGGGTCAGACGCTTGCCCCGTTGCGCGACGAAGGCGTGCTGATCATCGGCAGCGGCATGAGTTTCCACAACATGCAAACCATGATGGTGCGCATGCGCGGCAACGCCAACGACCGGTCGCCGGACCCGGCATCGCAGCGCTTCGATGACTGGCTGATGAAGGTTGTGACCGAAGCCACCCCGGATATGCGCGCCGAGGCGCTGCTGGCCTGGGATAAGGCGCCCGCTGCCCGCGATGCTCATCCGCGCGAGGAGCACTTGCTGCCGCTCCACGTCGCGGTCGGCGCGGCGGGCGATGACCCGGGCCACAGGACGTTAAAGGATGTGGTGCTGGGCTCAGTCGAGTCGGCGTTTCGTTTCGGGTAATATTCTCGACGGTCAGCGTTTCCGGCCTGCGGGCGCACGTCGCCGCCCCGGCAGGCGTTCAGGACCGGCCGGAGTCACGAACATGCGACCGCTCGCGGCGCCGATCGGTTGATTCAGGTCAAGGTGTCGGCCGCGTTATGGTCGCTCTGATGATGGAACGTGAGATTGCTCGTGTCCGCCATCGAGCAGCGCCGTTTTGTGGGAGAACATCATGAAAGCATTGGTTTACCGTGGACCGGGCCTCAAGGCACTCGAAGACCGCCCCAAGCCCGAGATTCAAGCACCAGGCGACGCTATCGTAAAGATGGTGAAGACGACGATTTGCGGCACCGACCTGCATATCCTGAAAGGTGACGTTGCGACCTGCGAGCCGGGGCGCATTCTTGGACACGAGGGCGTTGGCATCGTCGAGGCGGTCGGCGCCGGCGTGACTGCCTTCAGACCCGGGGACCATGTTCTCATTTCCTGCATCTCTTCTTGCGGCAAGTGCGAATATTGCCGGCGCGGCATGTACTCCCATTGCACCACGGGCGGCTGGATCCTGGGCAACACGATCGACGGCACCCAGGCCGAATATGTCCGCACGCCGCATGCCGACACCAGCCTGTACCCGATTCCGCGAGGAGCGGACGAAGAAGCGCTTGTCATGCTGAGCGATATCCTACCGACCGGCTTCGAATGCGGCGTGCTTAATGGCAAGGTGGCGCCGGGTTCAACAGTTGCCATTGTCGGCTCTGGGCCGATAGGCCTTGCCGCGCTCCTGACGGCTCAGTTTTATTCACCGGCCGAGATCATCATGATCGATCTCGACGACAACCGCCTGGGACTGGCACGGCAGTTCGGCGCGACGCAGACGATCAATAGTTCCGACGGCAAGGCCGCTGAGAAGGTGAAGGCGCTGACCGGCGGTCGCGGCGTCGACACGGCGATCGAAGCGGTTGGCGTCCCACCGACGTTCCTGCTCTGTCAGGAACTGGTAGCGCCCGGCGGGGTCATAGCCAATATTGGTGTTCACGGCCAAAAGGTCGATCTGCGTCTCGAAACGCTGTGGTCGCAGAATATTTCCATCACGACCCGCCTGGTCGATACCGTAACAACCCCTATGCTGATGAAAACGGTGCAGTCGAAGAAAATCGACCCCACGCGTTTGATTACGCATCGGTTCAAACTGGAGCAGATTCTCGATGCGTACGATACCTTTGGCCGCGCCGCAGACACCCAGGCGCTGAAGGTGATAATCACCGCATGATCGGCCTCGATGCGAATTCACCGCGAGTGAACGAAATTACCGTTCTTTTGTCGAAAACGGCGCATCGAAATCGCGGAGAGCGCAGGGTTTTAAGGATTGTCGACATTGAGGGCGCGCATTTTCAGGTTTGAACGTAGCGCGATGAGACGAGGCCTGCCTTTTTCCC
>JAJYAH010000476.1 GCA_021779635.1 Pseudomonadota bacterium
CGTCAGTGATGGCCGCGCGGTGCTTCACCTTGACTTTCAAAAGCGCGCCGCGGAGCGGACAGGTGGGATCGGTTTCCGCGCGAAGGGTCGCGATGGCATAGCGGAAAACGGCTCCGATCACGGAACGCAGACGATGGGCGGTGTCTCTTCGCCCGCTCGCTTCGACCTTCTTTAGGATGTCCAATATTTCGATAGGATTTATCTCGGCGATAGGCCGGCTCCGGATGGGCGCAGCCAGATCCTGCAACATCCAGCAGTTCTTGTTGAGGGTCTGTTCGGCCGCGCCGTTCTTCTTCAAGTTGGCAAGGTATTCGTCCGCCACCGTGCCGAACGTATTTTGAGCGGCGGCCGCGGTCGTCAGCTTTTCGAGCTTCTTGCTGAGCGAAGGATCAATTCCTGCTGCGAGCTGCTCTTTTGCGCGGTCCCGTTTTTTCCGCGCTTGGAGCAGAGAGACGGCAGGATAGGGGCCAAGCGACATCATGTTCGGCTTGCCGCCGAACCGGAAGCGCAATCGCCACTGCCGGCCGCCCTTGGGATGGATACGCAGGTGCAAACCGTCACCGTCCGACAAGAGATACGGCTTGTCTTTGGGCTTGGCATTGTTGATGACGAACTGAGACAGACCCATGTGAGTACGCCTCTTTGCGATCCTGTTTTGTACTCGCAAAGATACTCACATTTGGGGGAGAAAGCCAGAGTCACGAAGCGTCGAATGAGCAGAGCAGAATCCCACAAACGCCTTTTTCACAAGGGTTTCTGAGCATCTATGCGTCGCTATGAGAAGAGTTTCTGGTGCCCCTGGCCGGAATCGAACCAGCACTCCTTGCGGAACTCGATTTTGAGTCGAGCGCGTCTACCAATTCCGCCACAGGGGCTTTCGGATATCGGCCAAGAGCTGACAGGAGGCTGACGTCGCGAAGCCGGCGAAATATAGCGGGCGCGCCCTGCCGGTCAACCCGCGTGTTGTCGGGTCCGGCCGAAGCGCGGGGCCGCAAAACACTCCAGTGTGATCGCGCCCGCCTCGACAGCGCCGGGCGTGCGGGATACGACGCTTCGGCGATACAGGAGGCCGACGTGACACTTGACGCCACCGCCAGCGGGCCGCACGCACGCGACGCCAGCAGTCCCGCGCTGACGGCGGCGCTGGCGATCACGGTCGTCGCGGCAGCGACGCTGGCCGGCGCGTGGTTCTTTCAGCTGGTGCTGGATATCCGCCCCTGTCCGCTCTGCCTCGAGCAGCGCTACGCCTATTATCTGGCGATCCCGCTCGGCGCGCTGATCGCGCTCGCCGCGGCCAGGGGTGCGCCGCGGACGGTGCTGATCACGGGCCTTGCGCTTCTCGCCGCCGCCGCGCTCGGCAATGCCGTGCTCGGCACCTATCATGCCGGGGTCGAATGGGGTCTCTGGCAGGGGCCGACCGAATGCACCGGGCCGATCGGAAATCTCGGCAGCGCCGGCAATCTGTTGGAGCGCCTCGATACCGTGAAGGTGATCCGTTGCGACGAAGTGCAGTGGCGATTTCTGGGCCTGTCGCTGGCCGGCTATAACGTGCTGATCTCGCTGTTGATGGCCGCGATCGCAGCCTGGGGCATCGTCAGGAAACGAGCCTAATCGTCCACATCTTCCTGGGGGCGTCCGAACAGATGGACGATCCCAGGCGTTGCGACCGTGACGAACACGAAGCGCGACAGGTGGTGCGCGCCGACGAAAATCGGATCGATGTGCAGGGTCAGCGCCAGCGCCAGCATGGCGTCCATCGCGCCCGGCGCGAAGGCGACGACGATGTCGGCGAACCGCACATGGGTGGTCATCACGATCACGCCGACGAAGATCGCGGAAACGACGATGGCGACCGCAAACGACCCCAGCGCCGCATTGACATGGCTGAGCAGGGTCTTGGCCTTCATGCGGGCGAACCGCGCCCCGATCAGCGCGCCGATGCCGACCAGCGCCACCCCTCGCACCCATGGCGGCAGGCCGCCCTCGACCAGTCCCGCACCATGCAGCACGCTGGACCCGAGCATCGCGCCGAACATCCAGCTCGCCGGGAATTTGACCAGCCGCAACAGCAGGGCAGCCGCGACCGAGGCTGCGACCAGCTCGATCAGTTCGAGCGGCGCAGCGATCTTAACCGCCATGGCCGGCGGCGTCGCCGGAGCCATCCCGGTCAGCGCCAGCAGCAGCGGCAGCGCCGCGGTAAGAATGATCACCCGCATGGTCTGCACCACGGCGATGGCCGGCACATCCGCGCCCTTCTCGGCGGCGAGGATGGTGATTTGCGACAGCGCCCCGGGACTTCCCGCCAGAAACGCCGAGGTCTGGTCCCAGCCGTGGACGCGTTGCAGATAAAGGCTGCTGCCCAATGTCGAGCAAAAGGTGGCGAGCGCCAGCAACCCGATGGTCAACGGATAGGCGCTGACGTGCTGCAGCAGTTCTCGCGAGGCCAGCGAGCCCAGCGAAATCCCGAGCAGCACCAGCACTGTCTGGGTCACGATCGGCGACATCGCGAGCGGCCTGCCGGCAATCGCGGCGACGCCGACCGCGATCATGGCCCCGGAAATCAACCCGCCGGGCAGGTGCGCCCACAAAAACAGCGCGCCGCCGGCCGCGCCGATCACCAGCGTTTCGAGCACGTGGAGGGTTTTGGCGGGAACGGCTGACGCCATTGATGCGGGAAGGAGGCTCACGCCGTCTTATGTCAAATCCGCGCGCAGGGGACAAATGCGCCAACGCGATTGCAGCAATGCGGGCTGTTATCTCGCCTTGAACACCTGGCTTTGAAAAAGGCAAGGAAACAGGCAAGCCAATTCGGCCGGGAGTTCTTTCGCGCGCCCGGGGTAAGCCGGAAGAGGATCAAATCAGCAGCAACGGCCTCACCCCGTCCCTCCCCCTCGCGAGGGGAAGGGAGAGATCAGCAGAGGACGAGATCACTGCTTGGTGGCAGCGCCTTCCTTTGCCTTCCGCTTGCATTCGGAACGGAATTGCTTGCGCTTCTTGCCGTGAAGTCCCTGGGCATCGGCCTCCTTGGAGCATTCCACCGAGGCCGCGCTGTGGACTACCGGCGGTTTCGCAGCCGGGGCCGAAGTGGCCGGAGCGGGGGTTTCGGCGAAGGCGGAACCCATCAGGAACAGGGATGCGATGGCGGTCGCAGCGACGCGGGAAGATAGTGTCATCATGGGAAGCACCTCGGGTTGAAGAGGGGCGCAACGTCGCGCCGCAATGCTGAACCTTGGATGAATGAAGTCGGTTGGATCGCGTTTTCCCGGTCAAGATATTACATCGCTTCGGTCGATCGCCGTTGTCACAGGCCATCGCCGCGCTAGGATAGGGGTACTTACGTTCGCCACGCCCCAGGGAGACCAAGGATGACCATTCGAGCAAAATTATTGTGTGCGGTAGCCGTGTCAGGCTTTGCCGCATTTGCGGCCATGCCGGCGCAAGCCTTGAGCATGTCGGAATGCAGTGCAAAATATAAGGAAGCCAAAGCTGCTGGCACACTCAATGGCCAGAAGTGGAACGATTTCCGCAAAGCCCAGTGCGGAGCGGATGCCGCAGCGGCACCCGCGGCCGCGCCGGCTGCACCGCCTCCGGTCGCAGAGACCAAGCCGGCCCGTGCGCCGAAGCCCGCGGCCGCGCCGGTCGAGGTCGGCAATGCGGTGTTCCCATCCGCCGTGTCTCCGAAATACGCCCAGGAATCCGCCGGCAAGGCCCGCATGCATACCTGCGTCGATCAATACAAAGCCAACAAGGCCAGCAATGAAAATGGCGGCCTGAAATGGATCCAGAAGGGCGGCGGCTATTACAGCGAATGCAACAAGCGGCTGAAAGGCGCTTGATCAGCGTCTGACAGGCACGGGCGTGGCGATCCGGCCATGCCCGTGTTGCCATTCTTTCCTTCTGATCGCGTTCCTGGATCGCGATAGGCGCGAGCGGGGCTGCCGCGTGACAATCTCGGCGATGCAAGACATCCTCGGACTGGCATCGGGAGCGCTGGTCGGTTTTTCGCTGGGCCTTGTCGGTGGCGGTGGATCGATCCTTGCGGTGCCGCTGATGGTCTATGTGGTCGGCGTCCCCGACGCCCATGTGGCGATCGGCACCAGCGCCATCGCGGTGGCCGCCAATGCGGCCTTCAATTTGTCGAACCATGCACGCGGCGGCACCGTGCTGTGGTCATGCGCGCTGGTGTTTGCCGCCGCAGGGATCGTCGGGGCATTCGCCGGATCGATCTTCGGCAAGATGCTGGACGGCCAGAAGCTGCTGGCGCTGTTCGCGCTGCTGATGCTGGTGATCGCCGTGCTGATGCTGAAGACACGATCGCGGATCGGCCTGCCCGACGTGCAGATGAGCTGGGACAATACGCCCGTCATTGTCGGCCTCGGTCTGGCGACCGGGACGCTGTCCGGCTTCTTCGGCATCGGTGGCGGCTTTCTGATCGTGCCGGCGCTGATGCTGGCGACGGGAATGCCGATCATGAATGCGGTCAGTTCGTCGCTGGTGGCCGTCACGGCGTTCGGCCTGACCACGGCGGCGAGTTACGCCTGGTCCGGCTTGATCTCATGGGAGCTGGCGGGAGCCTTCATCGCCGGCGGCGTCGCCGGCGGATTGATCGGCACCCGATCGGCACGGCTGTTGTCGGTGCGGGGCGGGGCGCTCAATATGGTATTTGCCGCTGTCATTATCGCGGTGGCGCTCTATATGCTGGCACGCAACCTGTCCCTATCTTGAGCGCTGACGGGTACGCCAGGCCGGCCGGGAGATCAGACATGACCAAATCGATGCATCCAATCGGGCTGAACCCGGTCCGCAGCCGCCGCCAGACGCTCGGCCTGCTGGGCGCGGGCGCGCTCATGCTCGGCATGGAGATCGCGCCTGCAACGGCACGGGGGCAAGGCGACGGCGACAATGTGCTGACGGAAGCCCTGGTGTTGCGCGACCCGGATATCCCGGTGGCCGGAAACGCCGATGGCGACATTACCATCGTCGAATATTTCGACTATCAGTGTCCATATTGCCGCAAGATAGCGCCCGAGCTGCGGCAAGTAGTGCAGGACGACGGCAAGGTCAGGTTGGTGTTGAAGGACTGGCCGATCCTCGGTCCGATCTCGGTGGTCGCGTCGCGGATGGCGCTGGCGAGCAAATACCAGGACAAATACGTTCAGGCGCACGAGGCGCTGATCGGGGTCAACTCGAAGCTGACCGAGCCGCGGCTGCGCGAGGTGCTGGCCGGCGCGGGCATTGATGTCGATCGGCTCAACAGCGACCTTGCAACAAATGCCAAGACCATCGATGCGATCCTGGCGCGCAATGACGGTCAAGCCAAGGCGTTCGGTTTCAGGGGCACGCCGTCCTTCATCGTCGGAAAATTCCGCGTGCCCGGCGCGCTCACCATGGCGGAATTCGGTCAGGCCATCGCCGACGCGCGAAAGGCGGCGGCGAACAAATAAAGCATAATCCGGAAAAGCATGCCCTCGGGCTTGACCCGGGACAAACGCGGAGCGTTTGCGCGGAGATCATGCTCAAACAAAAAGATAAAGCCGCGGCTATTTCGAAGACAGCTTGATTCAGTCGTTCTGCGCGCGTTTGCCGCTCAGCCAGTTCAGGATCGCCGGGTTCATTTCACGGGGATAGCAGTGGCTGAGATCGTCCAGCTCCCTGTAGGTGATGTCGGCGCCCGCCGCCGACAATGCCGCATGAGTTTGCCGTGCCACCTGCACCGGAAACATCCAGTCGAGCCGGCCATGCACAAGATAGACAGGCAGGCCCCGCAATCTTTCCGCGTCGGCCATCTCCGCCATCAGTGGATGGAAGGTCGCGGCAACCGGCGCGAGATGGGTGAAGGGCGATGCGCTCTCCAGCCCGCTGACATAGCAGAACGTGC
>JAJYAH010000477.1 GCA_021779635.1 Pseudomonadota bacterium
CTCGAAGGCGATCTCCTGCGCGCGGAGGTGCTTCTTGACGGTCTCGTGGAAGAAGGAGCCGCCCTTCACGGTCGCGTCGTTGGCGATGATCATGCAGGGCTGGCCGGCAATGACGCCGATGCCGGTGACGATCCCGGCGCAGGGCACCTCGTTGTCGTACAGGCCCCAGGCGGCGAGCGGGGAGAGTTCGAGAAAGGGCGAGAGCGGATCGACGAGATGGTCGATCCGGTCCCTGACCGGGATCTTGCCGCGATCGATGTGGCGGAACCGCAGCTTCTCACCGCCGCCGGCGACGATCCGTCGATGGCGCTCGCGCAGTTCATCGATCACCGCCGCGTAGGCGGCGGCGTTGCTGTCGAACGTGTCGCCGCCGCGGACCCTGCTCTCCAATACCGGCAATGCCAGCCTTCCTTCCGTCCTAGTCACTTCACCAATGGGCAGCCGCCGTCATGGAGCGGCCGTGCCGCTTCCTCTGCCGGGATTTCGCGGATCAGCTTGTAGTAGTCGTAAGGCCCCTTCGACTCGGAGGGCGACTTCACCTCGAACAGGTAGAACGGCCGCATCACCCGCCCATCCTGCCGCACCGTCGCGGCCGGAAGGATCGTGTCGCTGACGGGGATTTCCCGCATCTTCGCGGCGACCGCCACGGCGTCCGTCGTCCCCGCGGCCTTCACGGCCTTCAGGTAGTGCGTCACGGCGCTGTAGACGCCGGCATGGACCATCGTCGGCATGCGCCCGCCCATGCGCGCGCCGAAACGCCTGGACCAGGCGCGCGTGGCCGGCGTCAGATCCCAGTAGAAGCTTTCGGTCAGTTGCAGGCCTTGCGCCACCTGCAAGCCCAGGGCGTGGATGTCGGACAGGAAGATCAGCATCGCGGCGAGCTTCTGTCCGCCGGCGGTGACCCCGAATTCGGAGGCGCCCTTGATCGCGTTGATCGTGTCGGCACCGGCATTCGCAAGGCCGATGATCTTGGCCTTCGACGCCTGTGCTTGCACGAGATAGGACGAGAAATCGGTCGTGCCCTGCGGCGGGCGCACGCTGCCGAGAACCGTTCCGCCCGCGGCGGCGATGATCTTCCGCGCATCGGCTTCCATCGCCGTGCCGAACGCGTAGTCTGCGGTGATGAAGAACCACGTGTCGCCACCCGCCTTGGTCACGGCGATGGCGGTGCCCTTGGCCAGCGCGATGCTGTCGAAGGTCCACTGCGTGCCGAACTCGGAGCAGTGCGCCCCGGTCAGTTCCGAACTGCCGGCCGCGGAGAACAGCACGATGCGCTTGCGCTGGCGTGCAACTTCCTGCACCGCGAGCGCGACCGAGGAGACCGGCACGTCGGCGATCGCGGTGACGTGCTCCGCATCGTACCAACGCGCGGCGATCGCGGTGCCGATATCGGGCTTGTTCTGATGGTTGGCGAAGACGATCTGGATCGGCTTGCCGAGCACGCTGCCACCGAAATCCTCCACCGCCATGCGGGCCGCGACCACCGAGCCTTCGCCGGACAGATCCGAATAGATGCCGGAGCGGTCGTTGAGCACCCCGATCTTGACCGGATCGCCTGTCCCGGTTTCCTGCGCCTGTGCCCCGATCGCGAAACTGGCGCATAACATCGTCAGCGCGAACCAGATGCGGTTCATCGGCCGTCTCCCCTTGCGGACTGCGACTTGATGTCGCTTGCGTCGCGGGTTACATAACAAGCGTTAGGGAGATCGACAAGGACAAAAGCGATGCGCGTCGCCGGCCAGACCTACGAAGAAGCCTATGGGAATTTTCGCTGGGAGATCCCGGAGCGCTTCAACATCGCCGAGGCGATCTGCGACCGGCATGTCGGGGCGGACCGCAAGGCGCTGATGTTCGAAACGGCGGACGGCCAGCCGGCGCACCTGACCTTCGAGCAATTGGCGGCCACGTCGAAGCGGTTCGCGAACGCGCTCGCCGCGCTCGGGATCGGCCGGGGCGACCGTGTCGGTATCCTGCTGCCGCAATCCAAGGAAGCGGTCATCGCGCATCTGGCCGCCTACCGGCTGGGCGCGATCGCCTTGCCCCTCTTCACGCTGTTCGGGCCGGACGCGCTCGAATACCGCCTGAACGACAGCGCGACATCGGCGGTGATTTCGAACGCCGCCGGCATCGAGAAGCTGCTGGGCCTCGGCGACCGCCTCACCTCCGCCCCGAAGCTGATCAGCATCGACGAGCGACTGGACGGTCGCGTGCTCGGCTGGGACGCGCTGCTCGCCGCGGCCTCGGAGGCGCATGCGCGCGTCGACACGGCGGCGGACGATCCGGCGCTGATCGTCTACACCTCCGGCACGACGGGCAATCCCAAGGGCGTCCTGCACGCGCACCGGATGCTGCTCGGCCATCTGCCGGGCGTCGAGGTGCCACACGACTTCTTTCCCCAACCCGGCGACGCGATGTGGACGCCGGCGGACTGGGCCTGGGCCGGCGGCCTGATGGACGTGCTGCTGCCGTCGCTGTTCTACGGCATCCCGGTGCTCGCGAAGCGGCTGGCGAAGTTCGACCCCGAGGAGGCCTTCGCACTGCTGGCGCGGCACGGCATCCGCAATTCCTTCATGCCGCCGACGGCGCTCAAGATGATGCGCAATGTCTCCCGCCCGCGGGAACGGTTCGGCTACAGCATGCGCAGCGTCGCCAGCGGCGGCGAGCGGCTGGGCGAGGAAATGCTGGACTGGGGCCGCGAGACGTTCGGCCTGACGATGAATGAGTTCTACGGCCAGACGGAAGCCAACCTGACGGTGTCGGCCTGCGCCCCGATCATGCCCCTGCCGTCGGGCTCGATGGGGCGCGCGGTGCCGGGCCACGTCGTCGAGATCGTCGACGATGACGGCCAGGTTCTGCCGCGAGGCAACACCGGCAACATCGCGGTCCGGGCGCCGGACCCCGTGTTCTTCCTGCGCTACTGGAACAAGCCGGAGGCGACGGCGGACAAGTACCGCAACGGCTGGCTGATGACGGGCGATATCGGCCATCGCGACGCGGACGGCTATTTCTGGTTCCATGCTCGCAATGACGACGTCATCATCTCGGGCGGCTACCGCATCGGCCCGACCGAGATCGAGGATTGCCTGATGCAGCACCCGGCGACGGCGATGGTCGCCGTGATCGGCGTGCCGGACCCGGTGCGCGGTGAGGTCGTCAAAGCCTTCATCGTGCCGCGGGAAGGCGTCGAGGTCGACGCGGCGCTGCAGGCGGACGTGCAGAGCTTCGTCAAGGCGCGGTTGTCGGCGCACGAATATCCGCGGCAGATCGAATTCCGCGAGTCCCTGCCGATGACGATCACCGGCAAGATCCGGCGGATGGATCTCCGCAATGAAGCGAAGGGCGCGGCATGAGCTGCGAAACGCTGCTGCCGGACGATCCGCTGCCCGGCGTCCGGCGCATCCGCCTGATCCGCGCGGCGCGGCGCGACACCGGGGCCGGCGGCGTGCAGAAGCTGGCCCGCTTCATCGGGCGCGGCACGGCGCTTCGGGGTGGAGGCGCTGTCGGCGATGGTCGGTAGCCCGGATTGGCTGGAGGGCTTGGACGCTTTCGTGGCAAAGCGTCCGCCGCAATTTGCAACCACATTGAAGCGGAAGCCGTGATGGGCCGTCTCTACGACGCATTCAGGAAGGGCCAGCGCTTCGAGACGCCGGCCAGGACGATCGCTGAAGCCGACATCGTGACCTTCGCGGGGCTGACCGGCGACTACAATCCGGTCCACTGCAACGAGATCTTTGCCGCGGAGACGGATTTCGGCGGCCGCATCGCGCACGGGCCGATGGGGATCGGCCTGGCGTTCGGGCTGGCCTCCCGGCTGGACCTGATCGACGGGACGGTCGTCGCGCTGCTCGGCGTCACCTGGGACTTCAAGGCGCCCGTCCGTCCAGGCGACACGATCCGGGCCATGATCGAGGTCATCGAGATGCGGGACGTGAAGGACGCCAGCCGGGGGCTGCTCGGGCTGGGCTTCACGATGCTGAACCAGGACAACACCGTCGTGCAGGCCGGGACGGCCCGGCTCCTGATGCGACGCACGCCGCATCCCGTCGCTCGCTGGGGCGAGATCGCGGATGCGGAAGAGGTCTAAGGATCGGCGGTGAAACGGGCGGGGGCAGCGTTGGCCGAGGATGCGGCGCCGGGCGATGCGGTCGCGGTGCCGCGGCTGATCCTCGACGTCGCCGCGAGGCTGCTGCGGCAACGCGGCTACGAGGCGATGACGGTACGGGCCATCGCCGAGCAGGTCGGCATCAAGGCCGGCAGCATCTACTACCACTACCCGTCGAAGGACGCGATCGCCGCGGCGGTGGTGAACGAGGGCGTGGAGGTGGTGCACCAGGCGGTGACCGCCGCGCTCGCGGCTCTGCCGCCGGGCGCCGATGCCGGGGACCGGCTGGAAGCCGCGGTGCGGGCGCATCTGCTATCCTCGCTGCACAACAGCGACTACACCTCGGCGAGCATTCGCGCCTTCACCTTCCTGCCCGACGGCATCCGCGAGGAGAGCCGGCTGCGCCGCCGGCGCTACGAGGAGGTCTGGGCCGGCATCGTCGCGGAGGCGGCGGCGGCCGGGCTGATCCGCTCGGATATCTCGCCTGACGTGGTGCGGCTGATGCTGCTCGGCGCCGTGAACTGGGCCGGCGAGTGGTATCGTCCGGAGGGGCGGCTGACCATCGACCGGATCTCGCACGATTTCGCCGAGCTGGTGTTCGGCCGGCGGCCATGATGACGGCACGGGCGGGCACGAGGCCGGCTGGCTGGAGGCAGTGGGCGAAGCTGGCGAACAACTCCGCCTCGGGGCATGCCGCGGCGAATGATGGCGGGAAGTTTCGGGATGACATGCCATGCGCCTCGCGCCATGCTGCGGCCGCGCGGGTTTCATTCCGGTTGAGTTTCATTCCGGCAGGGTTCAGGGATGGCAAACGACGAGGTCAACGAACAGGGCCGTTTCTGGCTGGCGGGAACGCCTATCGATGAAGGGCGAATGTTTCCGCCGGATGCCGTGGATGGGACACTGAGAATCGACGAGAATGGTAGAAGTGAGATCAAGATTAATTGCGTTCTTGATACAAGAAATCATCTGAAAATAAAAAACAATGATGTTATTGTCGGATACCTACCTCAAAGCGAACGATTCGTTTATCTTACTCATATTGATAATTTTGATCCACTTTTTCCAGTTCGGGCAAGATTTTGCTTGATCGGGCACACTAGACTATCCTCGATGCCAACAATCGACGGCGATGCCGACATCAAAATCGATCTGGACGGTTTTGAGAACTGGCTCGGCATGCCTTGGCCGCAATACGAGGAACGCGAGGACGGGACCTGCGCACTTATTACGAAGCGAATGCAAAACTGTAAATATAAATTACATGACATCGGTTTTGATATTGAAATCCAACGTTATTGGAAAACTGAATGGTCCATGGGAATGGGAACGCTGATCGCAGCGGCGGCCATTCGCCTCAAACCGTGTTCCGCCAAGACATTGCTGGAGTTGGCGGATACGGTTGGCAAGCTGGAGGAGTTGCTTCTTCTCTTCACGGACCGAAATCGCAGTCTCGCCTGGCCGAAGATAAATCTGCAAGAAAAAACATTTACATTTTACCATTTTTCCCGATTAAATCGCGAGAGATCAGAAATAGAAGATTGGGATTACTGGATTCCATTTCCCTCAGTCGCCGAGCAGTTTGACAAAATTCTCAATGCATGGTTCACACAGCGCGAGAAATTTGCATCGTCTTGCAGCTATTATCTGGCGACACGCCGCATGTCGGGTTTATATCTTGAACATCAATTCGCTTCCCTGGTGTGGGGCCTGGAGGCGATGAGCCGGGTTGAAAATGAAATCTCAGAAAATTCAAAATTATCTGACAAG
>JAJYAH010000478.1 GCA_021779635.1 Pseudomonadota bacterium
GATAACAGGGGCGTCCCCGCTTAGTCTTTAGTCGGAGGCGATGAGGTCCCAGAATTTTTAGGGGTCTTCTTTGAAATGGTGAGCAGCTTAAGCTTGTATACTCGAATTCACCGAGGCAGTTTATCAATTCGAGCTGCCAACGGGGAATGCCTCGGTCATGGATATTGTATTCGGCCTTTCGGCCGACGGTGGGGCGAGCCCCGATCACGCTGGCGAAGTCGGAGGGGCGTTGGGCAAACCTGTCGTGGGGCCCGTCGGTCTCGCTAATATTCTTGAGACGGCGCTTGGGCTCGCAGGGCCCAATAGACCCCAGGTCGTCCGAATTGCGTCGTTCCAATCGACGCTGGAGGCGCTAGGGGAATCCTACTTCTGGTCACAATCTCTTCAGACGGATCCTTGGGCAACCGCTCGAGCGCTTCTCGCATGGCGTGATGAGCTCGTCGGGCTCGGTTGGCGGCCGGATGCCAAGTGGTCGGAGCCGCGTCTCGCGCAGCTGGCGCAGGCGTCGCTCGCGGCTTCCGACCTTCCTGCAGGTCTCTCCGATCGGATCGTTGCAATTCTTTGTGCCTTGGACGAAATGGCGACGGTACCAGTGTCGCGGATCCGGCTGATTGATCCTCTTGCGGTCCACCCATCGCCGCTTCGCAGGCTGATGATGCGACTTCGTGAATTTGATTGCGTTGTTGAGGAAATCGAGCCCCAGCCGGCAGCGCCAGCGCACTCCTCTCTCGGCAAGCTCCAGCGTTGGATTCTTGGGGCGCCTGACGTTATCGAGGGCGCAGATGGGACTGTCACGATCGCGACCTGCACGAGTGAGCCCCTCGCGGCTGAAATCGTCGGTCAGTGGTTCGCCCTACAGAATTCGCCGGGTATAGCCATTATCGCCCAGGATGGCGACACGGACCTCCTCGACCACGGCATGGCCAGTCTCGGCCAGCCACGTGCGGGCCGCAGCCGAGCATCGGTGCATCGCGGTTCGCTCCAGCTATTGCTGCTCGCCTTCAAGGTCTCGTGGACGCCATTTGATCCAACGGCGTTGATGGAGATACTCATCTTCCCTGGTTCGCCTGTAGCGCCGCGGGCGGCTTGGCATCTGGCGGGTGCGCTGGAGGAGGCGCCGGGACGTGGCGGTCCCGAATGGGAGCAGGCCTGGGCTGCGATCGCCGACACAGAGTATGCCAGGGCCGCCGGTAATGCGGATCTGACGGCCGCGGTCGAACCTCGGCTTGATCGCTGGCGTGCCTGGGCAGAGCCAGTGTTGGCGGATCCAGAGCAGGGTATGCCGCTCGAGCTCGCGCTTGCGATCTGTGATCGCGTAACTAGCTGGGCATCGCGCCGCTACGCAACCACCGACGATTTGCTCTATGCGGCAACGGCAACTCTTTCAGGCGAGGTGCGGGCGGCACTCATATCGTTGGGACGAGACCGGCTACCCCGGTTGCTGGTCGAGCGCGTTATCGATCAGGCGCTGGATCTCGGGCAGTCCAATCCGGGTTCCGCGGCAGAGGCAGCGAGCTGGCGCAGCACTTCTCATCCCGGCGCGGTGTGGGCGCCTGTGCCTGCGGTCGTGTGGTGGAAATTCGGGGCAACTTCAGAAGGTACTGTCCGGTCTCCCTGGACCGAGGCCGAACGCGCCGAACTGGCAGCCGTCGGCTGCCCGGCCGATGATGTCGCAGCCGCGGCTCGCGCAGCCAGCGTCGCGTGGGAGCGCGCGATCCTCAACGCGCGCGAAACCGTACTTCTCGTCGCAGGTGGCCTTGATTGCGAGGACGATGATCATCTCCACCCCCTGGCGCACCGCATTAAGCCGGCCTTCGCTAAGGTGGGCACTCGGGTGAGGCTCGAGTCCGCGCTCGCCTTGCCCGAGCTCACCTTCGCAGGCGCAACGATTGGCAGGCAGGCGATCATGCCGAAGGGGCTTCCGGCCGCGCGTTTCAGCTGGCCAACTCCGGATGGATTCGCTGCCAGGATCGCGCAGGTGACCGAGTCCGCTACGAGTCTTGAGAGCTTGTTCTCCTGCCAGCTCATGTGGGCGCTCCGCCACGTCGCCCGTCTGCGGCCGGGCCGTGTTCGCTCGATCCCGGATGCGAACCAGTTACTTGGGAATCTTGCCCATGCTATCGCGCGGGAAATGTTCCAACCAGGCGCCCCCCCGACGCCCCATGACGCGGGACGGATGACTAGCGACCTCCTGGAGGGGCGCATTGACCAGCTGGCGGCGCCGCTCCGTCATCCTGAAATGGCTGAGGAGCTCAACTTCGCGCGGCGGCGCCTGCCGGTGGCGATGGAGGCCCTCGCCCTGTGTCTGGCCGACAATCAGCTTCGAGTCGAGGCTACCGAGCAGCAGGTGAGCGGCACGTTCGAGACCCTGCTCGCGCTGCGGGGGGCGGTCGATCTGGTGGCCCGGGATCGCGCCGGCAACGCAGTTATAGTCGACCTGAAATGGACGCGCAGCGAGCGGACCCGGATCGAAGAGATCGCCTCAGGCCGTGCTGTGCAGCTCGCGACTTATGGTGCGCTGGTGTCTGGCAATGAGCCCTATCGCGCCGGCTACTTCCTATTGAACCAACGGCAGTTTGCAACGCTCGCCAGCAACGGTCTTGTCGGCCGTCCGGTGGAGGGGGCGCGGGACTTTCCAGAAACGTGGGCTGCGATTGTCGCGGGCTGGCGGATATGGCGGGACGCTGCTATCGCCGGCAGCATCCTGGCAATGGGAGTCGAAGGAGCGACCAGCCAGCTTCCGGCCGACCTCGGCATCGACCGCGAGGTTCGTTGCGACCGCTGCGAATATGCAACCCTTTGCCGCGCGACGCTGGCATGATGGAGCACCCCATGCAGAACCGGGTCGACACCACAATCGCGAGCGCCGGCACGGGCAAAACCTACCGACTGGTGGAGGAGATCATTGCACAGGTGCTGGCTGGCACCCCGCCACACCGTATCCTTGCAACCACCTTTACGAAGAAGGCTGCGGCCGAACTCGCCGGTCGCGTCAGGGCAAAGCTGATCGAAGTGGAACGGCCGGACCTCGCGGCTGCCATGCTGTCAGCACGGATCGGTACCGTTAATTCTGTGTGCGGATCGCTCATATCGGAATTTGCCTTCGAGCTTGGTCGATCGCCGGTCGGCGAAGTGATTGCAGAGGATCGACAGGCGACAATGTTTGAGCGTGCGGTCGGCAGCGTGATCGAGGAATGTGGTCCCGCTATTGGAGAGATCGCGGAGCGCTTTGGTGTGCAGGCGCGCGGTTACGTTTTGCATGGCCGCACGGTGCGCGGTTGGCAGGACGAGGTTCGGACGGCTGTCAACCTCGCCCGGTCGAATGGCATTCCGGCCGACAAGCTCGCCCATTGCGCTACGCGCTCTACGGAAAGTCTGCTCGCGCTGCTCCCCGGTGCGGGCGAAGGCGAGACCGCTCAATCGCTCGATGCAGCGCTGGCGGCTGCGATCGCGCAGTGCGTTGACGGCATCAACGGGATCCGGGCGAAGTTGAAGGGCGGAACGCTCACGAAGGATGTTCCGGCGGTTGAGAATGCAGCGCGCGCACTCGCCGCAGGTGACCGTCTCGCATGGCCAACCTGGGCAAAGCTGTCCAAGCTTGGCGCCACGAAGGCCGATGCACCGCTATTCACCGATGTAGTCGCCGCCGCTTGCGCACATCCCCGCCATCCCGGGCTCAGGCAGGACGTCGAGGCTTATATTGGACTGATCTTCGACTGCGCCGCCAAGTGCATGACCGGCTATATGCAATACAAAACTGCCCGGGGCCTTCTCGACTTTGTCGACCAGGAGATGCTTGCGCTCCAGATCATCGAGAATCCGGCCAACACCGCGAGATTGCGCGAACTTATCGGAGCTGTTTTCGTCGACGAATTCCAGGACTCAAGCCCGATCCAGATTGCTATCTTCACGGCGCTCTCGCGGGTCGCAGAGCGCAATCTATGGGTCGGTGACCCCAAGCAGTCAATCTATGGTTTTCGCGATGCCGATCCTGCGTTGACCAGCGCGGCGTCGGCCGCGATCACGACTGCAACCGGCGGTACAACGGGCTATCTTCGCCGGTCCTACCGCGCGCGCCCGCAACTGGCCGACTTTGTCAACGCTGCGTTCAGCCCGAACATGCGCCGGGCAGGCATGGTCGTTGATGAGATCGAGTTCGATGGCTGCGAGCGGGCTGAGGACCCCTCCGCGCCAGCGGCGCTGTCCTTCTGGCCGATGATTGGTAAGAAGAAGGAGGACCGCACTAAGATGCTAGCTGGCGAGATCGCCGGGCTTCTTGCTGATGCCGACGCATGGCCGGTATCCATGAAGGACGGTGGTTTACGGGCAGCGCGCGGCGGCGATATCGTCGTCCTGTGTCGAGGCAACGCCCAGGTCGGCGAACTCGCGAACGCGCTCTCGCAGCACAATGTGCGTGTCGCGGTCGAGCGGTCGGGCCTGCTCGTGCAGCCGGAGATCGAGTTCACACTGGCGGCCTTCAGGTGGATCGCCGACGCGAGCGACACGCTCGCACTTGCCGAGCTGGCGAGGCTGGCGACCGATGATGACGTCTGGTTCACGGCGGTTTTTTCGGAGGACGCCCGTAGCGACTTGATTGCACGCTTGCCGTTCGCGGCCGCGCTTGCCGCGATCCGCGACCGGGCGCAGCAACTCACGCCGTCCGAGGTGCTTGATGCTCTGCTGCACGCCGAGACCGTGCTTCACACGTTTCTCGGCTGGGGCAGTGCAGAGTTGCGCCTGCAGAACCTCGAGGCACTGCGCGAACTTGTAGAGGCGTATCAGGACGAGCAGCGCGCCGAGCGTCAGGCGGTCACCCTCGTCGCTGCATGCGAATGGATCGCGTCACGGATGGATTCCCGTCAACCGCAAAGCCGCCACCCCGACGCGGTAAATATTCTGACTTATCACGGGGCAAAGGGCCTTGAGTGGCCGATCGTGGTACTGACCGATCTCGACGCCGCCGCGCGCGGTTCACCGTTCGGAATGATGGCGGAGGACGAAGCCGTGCCCGAGTGGAACTCGCCGCTTGCGGCGCGCGTGCTGCGCTTCTGGCCATGGCCCTATGGCGAACAACAGAAGGATGTCGGTCTGGATGCATCTGCGCCTGCCAGTTCGGAAGGAGTCGCTGCGCTTGACGCGGAGCTGCTCGAACGCACGCGTCTTCTTTATGTCGGCATGACACGTGCCCGGGACCATCTAGTTCTTTCCACGACGGGGGCGGCGCCGGTTTGGCTCAATGAACTGCGCGACGACGCGGGGATGGCGCTGATCGCCGATCAAGGAGAGGTTATCAGCGTCGGGGAGCGTTCCTGCCCCGCCCGTCCAGCTCCTCAGGTCCTCATGATTGATGAGACCTTGGCAACGCCATCTGAATACACCAAGCCTGCGGTTGCGCAGGTGGCGCATCCGCCTTTGCGGATCCGCCCGAGCGAAGCGACCCTGGCCGAAGCGGAGATTACCATCGCTGCGACCGAAGCCCTCGGTAGCCGAATCCCCTTGGTCGGCGATCCTGATATCCAGGTCGTCGGTGAAGCAATCCACTTTTTCCTGGCGGCGGATAACCCCGCACATGACCGATCATTCCGGTTGGGTCGAGCAAGAGCAATGCTGACGCGTTGGGGCGTGCCTCAAATGACGCCCGCCGACATGATCGAAATATCTGACCGGCTGCAGAAGTTCGTTACGGCGAGGTTCGGCGAGGTGGCCATTATGCGGGAATGGCCAGTGCATGCTGAGGAAGGGCTGCAGATCGTGTCGGGACGTCTCGATATGCTGGTCGACCTGGGCGACGGCTATGCAATTATTGACCATAAGAGCTTTCCGGGCTCAGTCGGTTTAGACCAGTCGCGATTACAGGCGTTTGCAGGCCAA
>JAJYAH010000479.1:0-3438 GCA_021779635.1 Pseudomonadota bacterium
CATCCTCGCGGTCGACATCGGCGGCACCAATATCCGCTGCGGCGTGGTCGAGACCCGCTGGAAGAAAGCGCCCGATCTGTCGAAGGCCGCGGTCTGGAAGTCCGAACTCTGGCGCCATGCCGATGACGAGCCGACCCGCGAGGGAGCGGTGAAGCGGCTGGTGAAAATGCTGAAGGAATTGATTGGCGCCGCCGACGCCGAAGGTCTCAAGCTCGCGCCGTTCATCGGCATCGCCTGTCCCGGCGTGATCAACGAAGACGGCTCGATCGAGAAGGGCGCCCAGAACCTGCCGGGCAACTGGGAGAGCAGCAAGTTCAATCTGCCGGCGAGCCTGGTCGAGGCGATCCCACAGATCGGCGATCACGACACCGCGGTGCTGATGCACAATGACGGCGTGGCGCAAGGTCTCTCCGAAGCGCCGTTCATGCAGGAGGTCGAGCACTGGGGCGTGCTGACCGTCGGTACCGGGTTGGGCAATGCGCGCTTTACCAACCGCCGGAAGGAAAAGGACAGGGACGACAGGAAGGCCAGAGACAAGGAAAAGGACAGGGAAGACAAGAAAGAGAAGAAGAAAAAGGATTGAGCCGGACCGGCCGGTTAACCCTGCGGGTCGCCAGGCAGGTCACTCGGCAAGTCACTCGGCAGTCTGCTGGCAGGTAACCTTGATCGGTTAGGTTAAAACAGGGTTAGCGTTGCCGGCCGCGAATGGATCGTTACCGTCAGGCCGTCGCTCCGGCTGGCCGGCGAAGCCGCACTTCCCGGCCGCAATTTCAATGAGGCGACACGGGACCGCCGGTTTTTATCGCGTCTGGCGGTCCCACCTTTCATTCAGTTTTTAGCCCCAGCCGATGCGTCCATAGAACGCGCCGATCTCCGCGGCGGCGCGTTCGGGGTCCTCGCGGTGCGGAAAGTGTCCCACGCCTGGAAACAGCGCGAGATCGAGGTTGGCGAAGGTCGCGCCGAGCCGGTCGGTCCAGGCATAGGGTCGTGCTCCGCCCAGCGGATGCAGGTCGGCACCTTGATCGGCGCGAGCTGCGGCGCCTCGCCCTTCATCATCCGGACTCGCCCCTGATGGGAAGCACGGTAATGCGCAAAGCCGCCGGCGAGGTTGCCGGGCTTGAGGAAATTGTCGGTGAAGGTTTCGAGGACGTCGTCGAACGCATCCTTGCGGTGCGCCCAGGATTTCAGAAAGTGCCCGATAAAGGTCCGGCAGCTTTCGCGTGTCGCGCCGACGAGGGCTGGCGCCATCTCCATCTGATTGAACGACTGGTACCAGATATTGTTGAGCCGCTCCGGCTCGGCCATTCGCGGGCCGATGCCGGGATAGACGAAGTCAAAGAAGAACAATCCGGAAAGCCGTTGCGGGCTGGTTCGGGCCAGCGGCTGCATCAGCGCGCCGGCGACGTCATGGCCGACGATGCCGGCTTGCTTCAACTCGAGCGCATCCATCAGCGCCAGCATGTCGGCGGCATGCTGCTCGGGGCCGAACGGGCCGTCGGGCTTGTCGCTGTCGCCGAAGCCGCGCAGGTCCGGCGCGAATAATGTGTGGCGATCGGCGAGCCGCGCCATCACCGGTTCCCAGGTGAGCCAGAATTCCGGCCAGCCATGCAACAGCAGCAGCGCCGGCCCTGCACCGGTCCGCGCCACATGGAAGGTAGCGCCATTGGCGCGGATTTTCAGATGCTGCATCACGGTTGCTCCGTTTCGTTCCAGACGGCCCGGTTTTTCAGGCGTTCCGCGCAGAATTCTACGCGCCCGCGCCTTGTCTGGCCCGCCGTCCTCGCCTAGAACTCGGCCCGACCGCGGGTGTACCAGCCCAATATGGCGCCTGGAGAGGTGGCAGAGTGGTCGAATGCACCGCACTCGAAATGCGGCATAGGTGCAAGCCTATCGGGGGTTCGAATCCCTCCCTCTCCGCCAGTTATTTGCATTAAGTATTTGATCTATAAGAAAAATAATCCGGTATATTAATCTCGACCCCACAATCCGCCCCACATTCCCTGACGGGTTATCCGAAGTCCTTGTGACGCGAAAAAACGCCAACGCGCGTTACCCTCCGCGTTTCTGATTTTCTGCCTCCAATCATGCTTTGATAGAGATGCTGAATCGCTCCTAGCTCAGGTTGTGTGCTGACTGATGGCAAAGAACATCTTAATTTTCGCCGACGGTACTGGGAACGAGGGCGGCCTCCTGCCCGACGAAAGTCGCACCAACATCTACAAGCTTTACCGAGCGACGAGGGTTGGCCCGGACTCAACCATCGATCCAACAAAACAGGTCGCGTTCTACATTCCGGGTGTCGGGACGCCGGGTATCACGCCTCCAAAGATGACGCGACGCGTCTTGAACGGGATCAATCAGGCAATTGGTGGTGGACTGACCAATCAAATCGTTGAGTGCTACTCCGCGATAGTCAGCGTCTGGAAGCCGGGTGACCGCATTTACCTGTTGGGTTTCAGCCGCGGCGCCTACTGCGCTCGTTGTGTCGCTCACGTCCTAGAAAAAGCCGGCATCCCAACGCTGGACGACGGTCGGGCAATCAGCCTCGAACCTCGACACCTCAGAAGTTTGGCGAAGAAAGCTGTCAAGACGATCTACAGATTAGGTCTTCCGCGCCCTGATTGGGACCAAGCGGAAAAAGACGCTGTGTCATTCGTCAAGGTCCACGCGTCGCAGACCGGTGGTGGTGTGGGTGCGATACCGTACGCAATTTGCGTCTTCGACGCCGTCGCCGCAGTGGGTTGGCTCCACTTCACGGCCTCATGGCTGACCAAGAAGCTACCCTTCGTGGCCGGCAACTACGACATGCACTTCGTCCCAGACATTCCCTTTGCAAGGCACGCGATGGCCATCGACGAATATCGTCGGGACTTCGAACGAGTGCCCTGGGGTGGTTCGAAGACGGTACCTGATGGTGACAAAGACGGCGTGACGCGCTTTCGGCAGGTCTGGTTTGCGGGCAACCATTCGGATATCGGCGGCAGCTATCCCGAGAATGAATCTCGCCTCTCCGATATCGCGTTGAACTGGATGGCCCGATTTATCGAAAGCGAGCTACCCGAGGCGGGCCGGGTAGCAGTCAATCGCGACCTATTGCGGTGCTATCCTGCTCCGGACGGCATGATGCATGACGAGTTGATGGTAGGTCATACGCGAGTGAACATCCATTTTTGGGCGGCTGCCGAACGTCGGGTGGAGCCGACGGGCGAGCTAGATGCCTCGGTAATAACGCGCTTGGGCTATCCGTCGGTTCGTAACTATTCTGGCTACGGGGCATACAGACCGACTTCGCTGCAAGATCACCCAGCGGCTAAGCGCTTCTACTCCTGAAGCCGGCAGTTCGCGATCGTGAAGCCGAAATTGATGACGCTCGGTTGGTTCGCCCGTATCTGGACCTGGATCGTCAACTTGCGTGTCGTAATGTGGCTTGGGGCCGTC
>JAJYAH010000479.1:3448-5869 GCA_021779635.1 Pseudomonadota bacterium
GGCCGTCAAATATCGGATTTCCGGATGGGCCAGCTCCGCAACTCGTGCTCGGTTCTAGGCTCCGCGGGTAACCTCATCAGAGCTCGCCGCGCGATCGAGGAAGCACCAGCACGGCATCGTCGTATGAAAGCCGGCCATTCAAGACCGTCTTGAGGACGTAGTCGACCACGCGCCCATGGTTCTCAATTACCGGTCGGACGTGGACGCGTTGGATGGACTTGCCGGAGCCGGCGTACAGCTCGCGCATTTCCCGGAAGTGATCGGTCAGGGAGCCCTTCAAACGTGTTGCCGGCGGCATCAGTAGTAGAGCGTGGACATGGAGCCCGCCGTTACAGACGACCATCGGTCCGGATGCCTTGTTATGTTTGTAGACCGGCAGGTCCGCGGCTCCAATCAGAATCGGGAGCTTGTCCGTTGGAGCCGTCTTGGGTTTCCTATGAACCCTGGTCAGGAGCGTCGAGTAGACGCGGTGGACCTCGTCCTTCATGCGATTGATAACCACCGCTCGTGGACCGGGTAGCTGGGAGAACAGGAAGGTCACCAGACTACATGACCAGCCGGCTCGAACCCGGTCAGTGATCAGTTGGGTGTATCCATCCACCAAGTCCGCCTTGGCCTGAGATCCAAACGGAGACCAGTAGTCGGATTGGATTGAAGTACGCCGGTTGGTGGATGACGTTTCATGCAGGTTGATGATGGGCTGGACACCATGCGCCGTCTGATCATTGATTGGATTGTGGGGTTGATGATCAGTTGCAATGGGAAATCGTATCGGTAGCTTCCGGTTTGCTCCTGGCTTGTCAGGTATCGTTTCGTGTGGGTTGATCGTGGCCGGGATGTTATCAGCCGGCCGATCATTGATTGGATTGTGGAGATGATGGTTGTTGGCAATGGGAAACCGTATGCCCTCGGATGCTGCGGACATTCATCGACCCTATGTAGCAGGCGAGTTCCAGTGGCCAATCCATCGGGATACTTCGGTCTGCGGGTTATTTAGGGGTTTGGGATGGGTTTGACCGGTGCAAAATTAGCTACCGACAGTAGCAAAGCAGGAGCCCAACGTTTTTCGTTTTTACTCGGTAAAAATGCGACCGCAGCAATCCTCTGTCATCTGAGCTAGGCGCGCGTGGGGTTCCTGTGCCAATCGACGAGCTTGTGTCAGCCTCGACAACCATTCCTGCTTGGACTGATGGGGCGATTTGCTATTCGATCCCTTCCGACGGCTCTAGGCGCACAAGCAACTGCCGACCCTGCGAGCGGCCCTGCTTGCCCATCAGGTCAAGCATTCCATCAACCCAGATCTTGAACAGCAAGCCAAGGCCGCGTAGCCTGTTCAAACAGCGACGCCTGCTGAGCGAATTTCAACACGGCTCGGGACATTGCCACAAGAGTTGAGGTGTGAGGCTGATACGATAAAAATCGAATGAACGCCACCGACCTAAAACGATGCAGTCGGCGAGGAGGGCTCGGATTTGGCTACCTGCTATGTTTGCGAAAAAAGCTTAGAAAAAGAAAATGCCAAATGGCGAACGTTCTACACTGGAGCGAGCGTTGGAGGATTCAATTTGTCATCAAACGTCGTGTTGAACGTAGTTCTCAATTCTATTTTTGCGAAGAGACGTACTCAGGTCCGAAGCTATTATGCTCAAAGAGCGGTTTGCTCCAAATGTGCTATGCGGGTCGATGGCAGAGAGAGAATCAAATTCCTGATCTTGCTGTGCTTAAGTGTAGCGATGCTTATGAGTGTGATTGCTTTAGTGAAGACAAGATAACGCGAATTCAAGAAGTTCGAAACTGCGCCACGGCGTCGGCATAGGCCTGATTTATTTCAGCCATCTTTTGATCAGCAAATTTTTGAAATTCAGGACTCAAGCCCTCAACTCCTTTCAACCTGTCGCTGTGAAACTGCTTTACCTTCTTTCGCCACGCGGCCTTGATCTCTTCCAAGTTGGCGTTGCTGGAAACACCAAGAACACCCACCCAGGAGTTTGCGCCGTTTCCTTCGTTTGAAGTGGCTCCATCGTTTGAATGCCGCTGGTCATAAGAATCTGGCTCTTCTTTTTCGTAAGAAAAGTTGGCGTCCTCCCCAGTTTGCTCGTCGAATAGACTATTTACATCCTCGTACTTGGCCCAACGGTCAAGAAATCCATCAATGCCAACTTGTTGTCGTTCCAGCCTTGGCTGCAGAGCCCATACGATCGCTTTGTTAACGACGAGCAGAAAAATCGTACCGATAATAATGCTGAAGAGCGTAATCGTGCCTGTCAGCAGCGGCCAAACCAAGAGCAGTGGCAGGAGAACGATGGTCGAGTTGCGCGAAGCGCATGAACCGCCCCGGGATTGCCGGAGGCTCCAACTCTTGAGAAGGTGGAGCCATGACAAGCAAGCCGACAAACAAATTCTCACCTGAAGTCCGGACCC
>JAJYAH010000480.1 GCA_021779635.1 Pseudomonadota bacterium
GCATCGATACTACGACCGGCTCTGCTCACGCCTTCGAGGGTTTTGCAGTTTTCTTCTGCTGTATTGTGCTGTTGTTTCTGGAGGTTTGGTGCCTGCTCGGTATCGGAAACCCGCGCGGCCGCTTCGTCATGTCCGACTTGGTGACCTTCAATCGCGACACCTATCAGCGATTGATTTCGTGGCCAGTGTCACGAGCTTCGCTTCTGGCAGGTTCCATCCTGCTGGTTGGAACCAGCGCTGTTGCTAGTCTCCCCATACGAACCGAGATTATTCCGCAACGCCAGCCACTGGCCCTATTTCCGATGGAGTTTAAGGACTGGCACGGAACTCCGCAAACGCTAGACGGAGAGTCTCTCAATGCCCTGGGACTTACCGATTATCTGCTTGCAGACTATACCAACGCAGCAGCAGGCGGTTCCGGTCCTCTGAACCTCTATATCGCCTATTATGCATCGCAACGGGCCGGGATACATGCGCACAGTCCTCAGCTTTGCATACCCGGCGGCGGATGGAGCATCATAAGCCAGGCGACCGTCAGCATGCCTTTGCCAACCGGCCGCTTAGACGCAAACCGTGTCGTTATTGAAAAGCGGGGGACACGGCAGATCGTTTATTACTGGTTCGAGGAACGAGGCCGTCACATCGCGAAAGAGGGTGAGCTTAAATATTACGCACTTAGGGACGCGCTCGTCGACAACAGGTCGGATGGGGCGCTTATCCGCGTTGTCACCCCGATCTATGAGGGGAATGAAGCTGCCGCAGATTCGATGGCAAAAAAATTCGTTGGAGAGGCCGACGAATTGCTACAATCTTTCGTTCCCGGCCGAATTTTGCAATGATGTTACGGGCGTCACTCAATCCACGGAATTGCGTACGACCCGCCGCCAAATTGTTAACATAGTCCTCTGCTTTTGTGGTGTGGTGAGCGCGTGTTCCGGGGCCCGGGTACACGTAAAACTAAATTCTCTGCCAGCTTGATGGGGTGAAAAATGCACAGATCACTCAAGGTTTTAGGGGTTCTGGCGACAGTAGTTATGTCGGTCGGTCAGGCTTCCGCTTTTTCGTCGTCGGTGTTCCCTATAAGCCTCACAGGCGGTCCGGAAGACTTCCTTCTTTCCTACTCGAGTGCTGGTCCCTTCAACCTTAGCAATTTGTCGCTGGAGTCAGGTACGCCTGGTAGTCCGCCAAACCTGTTCGCAGCGTCTGGAACCACTTTTGCTCCATTTACCGGTTCCAGTTCAGCGAATAATCTTTCCGGGTCTGGAACGCTGAACGAGGTTTTTTCGGCACCCGCAGGCAATTACACATTTTCGTATACCACCACTGCTGATTCGCTCTCGCTTCGGGTTTCCGCCGTTCCGTTGCCTGCGTCATTCCCCTTGTTCGCCATGGCCTTAATTGGCTTGGGTGTGCTTGGCTATCGGGCGGCCCGGAGGAGCGGCCCCACAAGTACAAGTAGCGTCCGAGTTTAAACCTGGGCCCTATGCTTCAAATCTTAGGGGTCAGCTCGTGATCCAAAATATGACAGTCTCGGGCTCCGCGACTGTAGAGTTCGGTTTGTCTATCGACATTCCATCGATTTGGCGGCGTCGCATATGTACCGCGCGCTAGCCCGAGCGACTCTAGCCGATCGCGATCGATTTGTTTTCGGTTTCAAAGTCGACTTCTTCTGAACAAGATATCCGAAAGCCTTCCCGCTTCTCTAGCGTTGCAACAATATCCGCGCCTTCGCGCAGGCCGTCAGGCGTGCCGGTGTCCAACCACGCAGAATCCCCGCCCATAAGTTCCACTCACTGCCAGCTGCCCGCGTTCCAGGTAGACGCAATTCGCATCGGTGATCTCACGTTCACCGCGGGCGGACGGCGTAATATTTGAAGCAATTTCGGCAATACTCTGATCGTAGAAGTGGCGCCCGGTTACTGCGCAATTCGATTTCGGCCAAGATGGCTTTTCCTCGATCGACGTCGCGTTGCCGTTCTTGTCGAAGCCGACCACGCCTTCACGCTCGGGATCGGCAGCGCCCATCCATGGGCGAAGAATATCGTCACGCCGGTGGTACTTCATCGGCATGGCTGTCTAATCTAACCTGCGGCCCGTCTGGCCAATGGCTTGCATGTCTATTCGGTTTGAGCAATTGGCCTCTTTATCAGACATCATGATGCTCCTTTGGCAGCCATAGGTCGGGGTCGCGAGCCCAGCGCGTTTAGGAATTAGACGATGCAACTAGCTACTTTCTGGTCGGGGCCACTGTCACCGCTCGAAATCGCGTGCATGCTTTCGTTTGTCGAGAATGGCCACAAGATGACGCTCTACAGCTTCGGTCGATACGAGTTACCGGATACAATCCAGCAGAAGCCCGCGGACGAGATCGCTGATGCAAGCCTTCTTCAACGCTTCCGCACGAACGGCCGGCCTAATATTGCCCACTTTGCTGATTTATTTCGCCTTCTGTTATTCAAGAAGACAGACTACGTGTGGGTGGACTGCGACATACTTAGCATGGACAACTCAGCATGGGCCGCTGAAGTGATCGTCAAAGAGGCGGGAGATTCGATCATTAATTGCGTGCTGCGTATTTCGGATCGGGTGCTGCTCGACGAGGCAATTCGGCTGACTGAGGCGCTCCTCGACAAGGACGTGGACTGGGCTGCAACGCAGAACGTCATTCCACGTGCCATCGCACGAACTTCTTATGCAGGCGGTTTCGCAGATGCGAACTTGTTCAGCCCGATTGATGTCGACGATTGGCATCGGCTACTCCTCCCGGAATATCGCGACGACTGCGCTCGTCTTTGCGCGCGAGCTCATACCGTGCACCTTTTTAACAACATTCTTCAGAAAGTCGGCTACCTGAAGAGCGCTTTACCGCCGCCTGGAAGCTACCTGGGAATCCTGCTCGAGGACCGTGGCGTCGTGCCGCTCTTCACGGGCGCCTATGACGCAGAGACGGTACGTGCGCTTGCCACAAATTGGCAGCTTCGCTTCAGCGGCAACGCGATCGGTTTCGGCGCGCTGACCCGGCAGATAATGCCCAGCCTGCGCCGGACCCTCTCGCGCCGCAGATTCCGTTGAGCAGCGGCGTCGAGCGCGGTTTTGGAGGCCTTAGTGAAAGTCTCGGTAGTAGTTCCAGCCTATAACGCCGCCGGCTCGCTCAAACGGGCGCTGCAATCAGTTTTCAGCCAATCAATGACTGATTGGGAGGTCATTGTGGTTGATGACGCCTCTACCGACGAGACACCGGCGATAGTGGAGGCGTGGGCTGCTCGTGACAACAGAGTTAAGCTGCTGATGCAGCCCTTCAATAAGGGTGTTTCGGCCGCGCGTAACGCGGGCATCGCGGCGGCAGCCGGCGAGTGGATCGCGCTCTTGGACGCCGACGATGCCTTCATGCCCGATCGTCTTGAGACGCTGATAGCTTTGGGAATGTCGGAACGCGTCGACATGGTTGCTGATGACATCCTGTACTATGACTGGGGAGCGCAGGCGATGGTGGGAAACGGACTAGGACACGGGGTCATCGGTACTAGGAGGGTTTCAACGGCCGATTTTCTGGCCAATTCCGTCACCGGAAGTTCGTTGCTTGATTTCAGTCTGCTCAAAATGGTGTTCCGGCGCAATTTGTTCGTTCAAGGGCGTCTCCGTTATGTTGAAGGGCTTCGCCAAGGAGAGGACTTTATGGCATATGCTCAAGCCCTCCTGTCAGGAGCCACGATGGTGCTCACACATCAGGCATTGTATGTCTATACTGAGAGTGTCGGCCGAAAGTCACGACAATCATCGAATCTGTCCCGCACAATCGCAAATTGCGATGAGATGCGCCGTTGTACCCTATCGCTTTTGCATCATCCCGCGGTACGCGAAGATCCCGCTTTAGCGACGTTGATCCTTAAGCGAGCGCGAGGCATAACCTGGTACGCAAGTTGGGAGCGCGTGTATCAGCCACTTAGAACGCGTCAGCCGGCCGGTGTGCTTCGGGCAATTGCAACGGACTGGCGAGCTATCATATTGCTGCTACGCGCGGTGGCACAGCGGTTGACGAGTCGCCTCAGGCCTTCTTGACCGCTTCGTGCAGGTTAGCTCAAAAACGATAGTTCCATGTCCGAGCGGCAGGCGTAGATTGAGGGAAAACGCCTTTTAAGAGAAAGCCCCTTGATGAATTGCAACTGTGCCATCGTTACCGTGTCATCGTTCGTATGCTTGATGTCTGCCACGCTTTGCCGGAAACAAGATCAAAGACCGGACAGCAACTACTGCCCGGGCTAATGTCGCCGGCATGCTGCCATTGCAGCGTCGGCCGATGTTGCACTAACATTTAGACCTGCATCCCCTATGGTTTCGCGAGCAGAAGCAGCAACCCGGGTCTCGCCCTGGTTCGACCCGCGTAGACAGCCGAACTACAGACGAGAGGCGGCAGACTTGATAGAGGTAAAGATTGACCGCAACAAAGGTAGAACACCCTAACTTTATTATCATGTCCGGGTATCACGACTATCGCACTAAACGGCGGGCCGACCTCCATTTTATTGCGGACGAGTTGGCGAAAAAGGGAACTGTTTGCTTTTTTTCGCTCAGGTATAGCCGACTGACAAAATATCGTGAAGATCCAAGGCATGATCTCTGGGATCGCGCCAACAAATTTGAGTTGTCGAATTCAATTCTCTGTTACCTGTGGCGAACGCCGGTACATCCCTTTAGGCTACCTAAAACGCTCGCGTTTTTGGAGCGAGCGATATTCGGATTATTCTCGCGTTATTTACCGGCAGAGATAAAGAAGACAATAATGAAAAGTGACATCGTCTTTGTCGAAAGCGGAATTTCAATCATTTATGCCCGATTGCTGAGGCAGCTCAAGCCGTCGTTGACTCTAATCTATATGGCGTCCGACTCGCTGGATACTATAAATCAAGCAGAGTACATAAAAAAACGACTTCGTACTTTCGCGCACCTGTTCGAGGGCGCTCGCGTGCCGTCGCCATATTTGGCTGAAGAACTTCCGAAACTTCTACCTACCTATTACATCCCGCACGGCATCGACAAACGGCAGTTCGAGCAGATTGGTCCTTCGCCCTACAACGAAGGAACCGTGAATGCGGTTTCAGTAGGTTCGATGCTTTTTGATGCTAGCTTTTTCAGGATCGCAGGACAGCTGTTCCCGGACGTCGCCTTCCACGTCATCGGCAGCGGGCACGATGATAAAGCGCAGCGGAATGTTTTTTATTACCCTGAAATGCCTTTTCGTCAGACCTTGCCGTACATCAAATATGCAAACTTCGCGATTGCACCTTATCAGAAGGACGCTCCACGTTATCTGACACACACATCGATGAAATTATCCCAATATGGCTTCTTGGGAGTACCCGCAGTATGTCCAGCCCGTGTCGCCCAAAAGGAGAACCGGTTTGGATATATCCCGGGGGATGCCGATTCAATTCGGGAAGCGGTGTCACGCGCCCTCGAAACCGGATCCTGTCAAACTACTTGTCTCTCTTGGAGCGAAGTGACGGATCGACTACTGCAGCCGCAACTTTTCCCGGATACCTGTCTCCCGGGCGCTAGCGAAAAGTAAAGTACCGTCCTTCACAACCTCTTCATACTCTGTCATTCTCTAGGAGCTACTTCGTCGTCCGTGAAGAATTCCCAAGTCGTTGATTTGGAATCTGGAAACGGGACGGTGAGGAGAGCCTGTCGGTTGCCGCCAGGACCAAGGCAATCAAGCCGTCCGAGTTGTCGCGGGTGATCGTCGACACCACGGTGCAGCCCAAGAACGTGACGTTCCCCACCGATGCGAAGCTTTGAACCGGGCGCGAGAAACTGGCGCGGTTGGCGCAGCGCCATGGGGTGGATTT
>JAJYAH010000481.1 GCA_021779635.1 Pseudomonadota bacterium
CAGCATTATACCAGCTCGCCAATTCATTGACTCTATCAGACAGGTGGCGGGCTGGTATAAGGCTTTGATTTCGCGCGCGGCCGCCCCGCCAACCCCGCGCGCATACCAATCCGCATTTTTGCGGATTGGTATTATATTTTGGCGGTTTGCGCCCTTAGCTCAGCTGGATAGAGCACGAGACTTCTAATCTTGAGGCCGGTGGTTCGACTCCACCAGGGCGCGCCAAACTTTTCCGTCAATGCTCTTCGCAGACCCAGCGCGTGGCTTTTGCCGCGGACCGGAACCCGCAATCTCCGAGCGATGACAGCGACATGGCCGGGTTTCATCTGTGCGGTTAAAAACCGCCACCACCCATCGCCCCAGGCGTTCCCGCGCCGGGCAAGCCAGTGCTCAATCCGGTGCTCAATCCGCTACCCGTCCCGGCGGTATTGCCACCGATGAAGTTATCCAGCGGCCCGGACTGCCCGGAATTGCCCAACATGTTCGGTTGGCTCACGCCGGCCGATGTGTTGTCGTGGAAATAACGGTCGGCGCCGGCGGCGCTGGCGAAGGGGTTGACATTGCCGCCGAACGCGAAATTGCCGGGCGATGGGATAATGCCACCGGCATTGGGGGTTCCCAGGCTGAAATCCTGGGCAAGCAGCGTGGCGGGGGCCAACAGCGTCCGGGCCGCTAATGCAAAAGCAAGAATCCAGCGTTCCATGGCCTGCCTCCCGCTCCGCAAGCGCGGCACAACAGCAGCAGCAGGACGACCAGGACCCGCTTCAACCGATCCGGCCGACCTTAATCCCTATAATCCCTTACTACACCAACCCGACGCGCATCGACAACAATATTCTGCGCGACATCACCGGCGCGGCCACGCGGGAAATCAAAGTTGCTCGCCCTATCATACCAATCCGCGTTAACGCGGATTGGTATGCGCGCGGGGTTGGCGGGGCGGCCGCGCGCGAAATCAAAGACTTATACCAGCCCGCCACCTGGCTGATAGAGTCAATTAATTGGCGGGCTGGTATCAGAGGCTGGAACGGTTTCATCCTGATACGGTCAGGCTGGAACCGCTCTAGGAGACAGACTCTACCTCAAAACGGATACATTTCAGGGGAGCACATCAGCGGACACCGCGTTCCAGATCGGCGATGATGCGGCCGGTGACGCGGGAATAGACATCCTGCCGCTCGGGATGGCGGACGGTATTCGGCATGATCTCCTCCTCGGGGTTGGGGTGCAGCGCTGCGCTGCACCCCTGCCCGTCGGCGAGACCGGGGGTAGCAAGGTTCAGGGCGGGCGGGGCCGAGGGGGATCACCCGGCCTGCACGGAGCCGAAGGCGGAGGAAGGTCGGGGATACGGCCCCGAACGAGCGCCGAAGGCGCGATCCCTGGACCGCGCGAGGGGCGGAGCCCCTGAGCACGCGTCGAGAGATGAACGGCGTGTTGGATGCCTGGCACCAGCAGCATCCGAAGCCGAATAGCCAGGCAAAACCAGGCACTTACGGAATACGCTTGCCAGATTCATCCAATAGATTCATATGGTTGCGCCACGTAACCGCTAACGGCGCTGAATATGAATGAAAATTTGGACGAACCTTCACTCCAAATCCAGGGGCTGGCGGAGGTGATCTGTGGAGCACGGGACACCGCGACCGTCTCCGGGCTGACGCACAATTTCTACCGCTACCCCGCTCGGTTTTCTCCGACTTTCGTTCGCGCTGCGATCAAAGCTTTCACCGAACCTGGCGATTGGGTACTCGATCCCTTCGTCGGCGGCGGAACAACTCTCGTTGAAGCAATTGCGCACGGGCGCCAAGCGATCGGCGTAGATATTAGCTCGCTGGCGACGTTCATCAGCGAGGCCAAAACGCTCATTCTTGATGAGCAAGAGATAGAGATCATTCGCCGTTGGATCGGCCGCCTCTCGGAGATTGTGAACATACACCGACCCACAGATCGCTTCGTCGAGTTCGCCGATGCTGGATACTATCGAAACATGGAGGGTGCACCCTATTGGCGCTTGAGGAAAGCAATTGAACAAGTTCTCGCGTCCGTAACTCGCCTCAAGCACGAGCGCGCTCAAATTCTGGCTCGCTGTGTCTTGCTCAAGACGGCGCAATGGGCATTGGATGCCCGAAAATATTTGCCGGGCGTAGCTGAATTTAGAGCGGAGTTACGGCGGCAGGGTGAAACGATGCTATCCGCGTCCGAAGGGCTACGTGCGCAGGTTCAGGCGAATGATACGTCTAAAGCGATCTGCCTCAACCGATCTGCATCTGGACTAGAACAGGAAGGAATTTTTCGGACGATCCCAGCCCCGCGTCTTGTCCTTACTTCACCTCCCTATCCCGGAATCCATGTCCTTTACCATCGTTGGCAGGTAGACGGCCGCAAAGAAACACCAACGCCATTTTGGATCGCAAATCGTCTCGATGGCGCTGGTTCGTCGTATTACACGATGGGTGCCAGAACATGCCTCAACCTGAAGACTTACTTCGATAATTTGAGAGCCTCATTTACCTCAATCGCGCAGGTCTGCGGTCCGGACACAACTATTGTGCAAATGGTCGCTTTCTCGGAACCTGACTGGCAGCTCGCTACTTATTTGGAAGTGATGACCGATTGCGGCCTTAGTGAAGTCGTACCCTGGGATGATTGCGATCTCACAGAGGGCAGGCTTTGGCGTGACGTGCCAAATAGGAAATGGCACGCCCGGCAAAAGCGGCATTCGCCGGGCGCGCGCGAAGTCGTACTCCTTCACCGCAAGAGATAATCGCCATTCAGGCCGCTTCTCCCGCGCTTTCGGAGAGCGATTCGTCGTCTACGTCTTCGAGTTCGGCCACACTGTCGATCATCGGAAGCAGGAACGGCGCCAGCGCGCTCGTTACCTGAGCCACGCGATCAGCGACATCAACCTTGCCATCCGGCATGTCCTCAGAGGATCGAGCGTCTTTCTTACGAAGCTGCTCTTGATGGAGGACAGCAAGCGTTACTAGGGTCATCCCGACTGTGAACCTTAGCTTCATGCCGGAAGCGTCTTTGGGTCGTGCCTTTAGGTACGTTTGCAGATGCACATTGTCCATATTCAGGAAGTAGTCGTACAGATCTTCTGTCTCTTTGGCGTCCGGCTGTCGTTTGATGCGCATGCAGGTGAATTTGTCGAACTCAGGCTCCTTCGACTTCCAGTCCTTTTCATATACGGGGATGGTCTCGGGAATGTCTAAGAAGCTTTCGCGGTTCTGATCGGAACCCTTGCCATTGGTTCCTTTGCCATCTTCTCCTTCTTTGTTGGCGTTCGTGTTGCGACCGCCACCGCTACCACCGCCTATCTCGCGTTCGGGCTGCACGGTCAAGATGAAAGAGTTTAGAAACGGATCAACACGACTGGGATCTGTGACGACGGCCTCAAATTCAAGATCATCGCCTTCCGATACGCCATCCGGCAATGTCAGCGAAAGATGGGCAAGTCCGTTGTGTAGTCGTGGCCACTGGTAGTTCGTGGCGGGGATACGTCCATTAATGGTCACACGAAACAACTCAAAGGAACCGGGTTGTTCATCGCGCTTGAAATAGTCATTGGCGGCATCAGTTTCGAACGTAATACGCGCATGCGAACCCATATAAGCATCTCGAATGAGCCGGAACGACGTTTCGTGCCCTTTGAAATGGAATTTAGTCGGAAAACGCTTGCCGATAAATCCCGCGATACCAGTTCCGGCGGCCTCGGGCTTATGAGGGTTCTTAATCCTCATTCCCTGACCAAGAAGTGCGGCGAGGGCTGGGTTCTTGTTCAATAGATTCTCGATGACCTTAGCCATCGACTCGGTGGCCTTTGGCTGCTCGGCTAATTCTCTCTTGCGTCGTTCAGATGCGAGTTCCCGCAGCTTTTCATGGCGCCTGAGCTGATCTTCAAGCTCCGCTTCCAACTTTGCCTTCAATTCGCCGTCACGGAGCCGATCGCGGCTGTTCATAAACAGCTTCTCGTGGGCACGGCGGCTGATAGCGCTGCAATCAACGATCAAGAGCAAGGAGTGCCATAGATAATCCTGCTTGACGTTCTTGCGGCGGAAAAAATCCTTGGTCATTGTCGCGTGGCACTGGCCATTGTAAGTAAACAAGATGCCTTCATCACGACGATAAGTATCGGCGGCGTCTTTGCTTTTGAATGGGTAAATGCTGGCTTCAAATTTTTCGCCATCCACGTCAAATGGCAGCTTATCGAACCACTCGACGTGACTGCGTTTAGAATCATCAAGGTCACGCTGCAACGTCTCGACAAGACCAACCATCGTGGTGTCAAAGCTGCGATTCGGATCGCCCCGATAGGGTCTGCATTCGTGGAAGCGAATAGGGAGGGCAGGTTGCGGTAACAGCAGCCTCGCTCGGTACATCAGACCGTCGGGGAACATCATGTTCGTCGCAAATTTCCGGGCGTCATACTCATAGAGTTTGAGCAGGGTTCCCCACAGGGTTTCGCGCGCATATGGCTGGTTCTTGTCGGGAAAGAGCGCCATCTTTTCGGATGAAAAATGTAGCAATGCACCTTCACCCGGCCGAGCATCAGAGCCAAGCGGAGCCAAATACGTAAACCGGCTGCTCTTACCCTCGGATGTCGGGTCGTCCCGCCGAATTATGGTGAAGCTCCAGTCCCCATCATCGGGGTGTTCCACCTCTGCGGAGATAAAATCGGGACAGCGTTTGCTCACCACGAGCTGAAGATTTCGTTCCATCCCGCAGAACTCTAATACCCCGGTTCCGCCCATATTGAATTTGCCCTGGGCGAACTTGATCTTGTCCTTGTTGCCCTTATGGAGCGACAGGATGGTGTCCGGCATCTTCGCAGGTGTCTGGCCCTCGCCGTCATCGACAATTGTGAAGCAGGGCCGGCCGCTGCCCTCCCTTGGCTTCGCACCCGTGGCAGCAACGGTGATGCTACGCGACAGTGCCTCTTGATCGCTGAGGCGAGTCCCAAAGAATGTTGCACGGGCTTCTGCGATCGTAGTCGGCGTATTTGGCGCTTGCGGACTGCTTCCAGTAACGGGAAGGCAGCCTCTACGCCGCGCCTCGGCGATCAGCTTTGCATCAATCGAGTTGATAAGTTTCTCGATAATTGCTTGTTCGGCTCTGCTCTGCTGGTTCCCTACCGACGAATAATTGAACTCTTCGTCTCCGAGGTAGCGCCAGGCGTTCACATCATCCCAGTACCCAGCGGTACGCAACAGCGAAATCACTTGAGCCTCGGTATCGGCTCGGATCAGATCAAGGCATAACTGTTTGGTCTTATTGCTGTTGGAGTTCATGGCCCCCTCCCATCAGGAAAAAGGGGGGCGGGAAGACTATCCCCGCCCCAATCATCACGCTGCCTTGGCAACCGAACGCTGTTCGCCTTCGGTCAAATCCATACCCAACTTACTCTTGATGTAAGCCTTGGTGGCAGCACGTGCCTGACGGTTGGAGACGACGGAGTTTGCAACGATGCAGACGTTTTCCCAGTCCTTGTTATTCTTCGACCAGTTGATCGACTTGATGCCAGTCAGCCGCTGTTGCCAATCGGACTCCTTCATTAATTCGGCACCGATGCCGCCGAGTGCGCGAAGCACAGTGGAGTGCGCGGAGATTTTTTCGGCGCGCAGCTCAATGGCGGTTTTCTGGCCTTTGAGAACCTTTGTCCAGTCCGGCATATTGGACGCGACCGCCGCCCAATATTCCGCAATGACCTTCGCCATGTCCTCCGCATCTTCCTCGTCCCGGCCCTTGAGCAGTTCGCGGTTCGCATCGTAAAGCGCAGCGAGCGTGAAGAGCTTGGTCGATTTCGCTTTGAGCGAAACATCCTCCTTCTCGGTAAGTTCTTTG
>JAJYAH010000482.1 GCA_021779635.1 Pseudomonadota bacterium
ATCCCCCAGGCGTCAAAGCCTCCATTGGTCATGCACGTTGCCTCGATGGCGGCAATCAATGCATGACGCTCATCGCCATTTAAGGCGTGGGCGCTCATCATCGCCGCATGCATCAGCCCGAGCCGCAGGTGGTGGGCAGCTCTCGACCAGATGCGAACGAGAATTCCGGGAAGGATCGTTCCGATCGAGGGCGCGTTACGATCGGAATACTTGTCGAGTTCGATCAGCAGACCAATCTGGCCAGGGCTCAAGGTTTCGGACTGCAACCGCCCGCGCAGGTTTACATTCGCTGCGACTCTTGGTCCGTTGTAGAGGTGACCGCTTGAAATGGGGCTGCAAATGCACGAAAGCCCAATTTCGCGCATCCCGACGCCCGCGTAGCAAACCGCATAGAGACCCGTTCGTAGACCAAGCTTCTTTTCCCTCGCTTGATCAAGCAATCTGCGGTGCTCTTCGGCTAGCCGATCATCCATTTTCCCTATGAGATCGAGCAATTGATCGAGACGGCGGCCCGCTACCAGTTCGTGCGGAATGGCCGCAAGAAGCGCACGGTCCTGTGTGGACCACGGCTGAACCGTCTCCGGCTTTGCTTGCACGTGCCACATGAACTCATCGGAAACATCAAACCGCACGGTATCGATTTCCTGGCCGACCCGCGCAAGTATCTCGTCACAGCGCTCGTTTGCCCAACGCTGCGCATCAGATCCGCATTGGCCTGCCAGGCAGGCCTGAATTACTCGCGCGTCTGTTAGATGTGGCAACACCTGGCGCCGGAAGCTGTCATCATCGATCGCTCCCAGTACGAACGGCCTCACCTCAAGATGTTGCGGCAACCGCAGCGCAGCCACCACCGCTTCAGGATCGTCACCCGCGCGCCGGATGATCGCTTCGGCCGCGAATACGTTGAGGAACATTTCGTGGCTGAAACTCACCCGGTCACCACGCCTGCCCAGAATGTTTGCATCCGCAAGCGTCTGCAATAAGGCGCCCGATACCCCTTCCCGATCTGACAGGCGGTCTAGCTCGCGGACCGAAAGGCCGAAACTTATGCGCTCGGTCATCATTCCAGCGATGCGGGATAGACCGCGAATGCCATCGGAGGCGGCAGAGCCGAGCCGTTCGCGCACATAGGCATCGAACAGACCATACTTACTGGTGTCGGGCGGCAACTGTTGTCCCAACTGCCCGATCATCTTCGCTTCAAGGCCGCTTCCGACGGTGCCGAGCAACTCCGCAAACGGTTCGGCAGAAACGCCGCCGGCCGCCTGTTGCGCGATGGCCAGTTTTGTTTTGGTGTCGGGAATCTGTACCGCGTAGCTGCGTGCGGGTAGAAGATCGCCCCGCTCAAGCGGCATCCTAGTGGAGATGACGGCTCGCGCATCATACCGTTTCACAGCCGCAGCAATACTTCGCGTCAAGCGCTGTCGTTCCTCTGGCGTGCATTCGTTGTAGCCGTCCACGACAAGCATAAGTCGGCGGTTCAGCCGCCGCGCAGCGGAAATCACCGCGACAGCAGAGCTCGCCTCGAGCAAAGCGGCCTCACGATTCACCACATCGCGCAAGTTTCCTTCAAAATCCTTCGCCGGCACGACGATCGGCACGTTTCCGCGCGTCAACCCGGCGAGACCGATGCTGAAGGAGAGCAAGCTCTTGCCGCATCCTGAAGGTCCCATCAGTAATACGTTGTCGTCCTGCACGGAGCGTTCCAGCACGACCTCCGACGAAAGCTCTTCGCTTTCGCAAACGCACGACATGGGCACCATCTCAGACACAGATGCACCGTAGGTTCGGATGAATGCTTCACCGTAGGCGCCGAGCAACTGCTCGGCATCGAGCAATTGCGGGCTCAACGCCGCCTCGATCGACGGTGCCGCAAGCAAGCGATGGTGGGCCGCGAAGGCTCGCCACTGATCCAACGACCACCCGTCGCGCTTCATTGATGTGATAAACGCCGGAAGTTCAGCGAGGCCGCCGATCGAAACCTTGAAATCACCCTGCGGGATCGTCGAACCCGGAGGAACGCTTGGAACGAAGATTAGGGCCGCATTCGAATAAGGAACATCGGCCCCGGCAAAGCTTCGCATCGCATCACGCAACGCCAGCTTCTCGTCGTTAACCTGGCGATATGGGTTCGTGAATTTTTTCCAAGCACCGGAAGCAAGTTGGGCTTCCCAATCGCCGTTGTGTCCCCCGCGCACGGCCGAAGTGAAGCCTTTTGACTCGGTGACCAGCGCGGCGCGGTCAATCACGATGACGAGATCGACCTGCCGGTCGCCAAGATTTACATTCGCAAGGATGACGGCCGGAATGCCTTCAGCCGACAGAAATTCATAGGCGTGCTTCAGCGTGGCTCGCTCGGAAGCATGCTCAATCGGCGCGCCAATGAAAATCTCTATCGAGGCCAACAAGAGCTCCACAATGCAGAGTGGGCTAGATAGTGACGGAGCTTAAAGCTCCCATCGATTTGCTCTCCCACGAGCCGGATCGCACCGAGGCCGGCCTGCGCCGCTGCGATTGGGAACACCGTCCGGGAATTCCCGCTGCCGCGACAAAAGTTATATGGGAGGTCAGGTATGTCTTCCACGGCCTGGGCCTCGCGGAATGACAGCATCTACTCGTCGCCCTCCGCCGCCTGCATGCGCTCTTCGAGTTCGTCCAGAAAGGGTGAGCGCCCCCAATGCATCCGCCCGCGTGGCGTATCCACAAATCCGGAATATAGCATGTGAATCTCGTCGCGCGCCCGTGTGAGGCCAACATAGAATAGCCGTCGACTTTCGCGGCGGGCCGCTGGCAGTTCGTTGCGCCACGGTAAGCTGCCGAGGTCGAGCCCCACCATGATGACGACGTCATATTCGCACCCCTTGGCGGAATGCAGAGTTAGCAGATTTAGATGCAGCGGCGACCCGTCGCGTCCGCCAAGGCTCGCTAGATCAAGGTCGGCTAAAGAACCGCCAAGGGCGAGAGCCGCGACCATCCTTCCCACTTGTTCTCGCTGATCTGAGAGGCTCGGCTCCCCCGCCATCAGCGCGTCGAGCATTCCCGCTTTCAGCGCCGCAACGAAGTCGCGTGCAAGAATGTCATCGGTCCGGAGCGACCAGAGAAGCTGGGTCAGGCGCTGCGCCTCACCCCGCGCCTGCTCATCGGAAATGCGCGCCCGATGAAAGCCGAGCCACCGATCAAGCAGCCCCCGCAATTGCGGCTGCGCTTCACGCCAGCCACCTGCACACCAAGCTGCACAGTCCTCGATCCAGCTCGTAAGTGCGACCTTGCGGTAAGGGGCGGCGTTATCGACTCGAACGAAGTCCAGCCCCGCTGCGGTCACGGCATCGGCCACGATGTTACCGGCGCGAAAGTCCCGATAGAGGATCGCAATATCACCCAGCGACCGGCCTGGCTTGGCAGCCAGCGCCGCAGGGATGACTTCCGCGACCGCGTGAGCCGCTTGCCCCGCGAGGCCATCGTCACACTCGACGAACGCAATCACCGCCTGGCGGTCGGGATCATGGGATTGATAACCGCGCGCTTCGCCGAGCGCCATCTCCGAAGCGCTCACGATACGCGACGCCGATCGGTAGTTTAGCTGAAGCTGGACACGCTCTACGTCATCTCGCGCGGCCAGCTCCTGCAGTAACGCTCCGTCTGCGCCGGTGAATCCATAGATCGACTGATCCGGATCGCCCACGGCGAACAGGCGGATGCCGCCATCGAACGCGACGCGCTTAACGATGCGGTGCAGCGCAACGCCAAGATCCTGGTACTCATCGACTGCCAAGACCGGAAACTTTGCTTGGAGCAGCGGGAGCACCCAGTCATGCTCCGACACGAGCCGCTGCCCGAAGATCACGAGGTCGTCGAAATCGACCAACCCTGCCCGACGCAGTTGCGCCTCATAGCCTTCGGCCCACGCCGCGAGCTCCTCTTCTCTGCGCCAGGCGACGCTCCCGCGATCAAGAATCGAGCGACGGTGCCGCCCCAGGTCCATCGGCTTGTTGGGATGGCCGCCCCCGAACAGCCGATCGCCAGCTTGCTTCAACAATTGGTCGCTCTGCCGCTGAGTGGCTACCTTGAGAGGAAGCGGCACCGGCAGGTCTGCAAGCCTGCCATAGGGCATCAAAAGATGTCTCAGACAGAAGCCATGGACAGTGCCGATGAAGAGATTGGGCGCTTCACGCAAGCCCAACCGCTCGAGCCGCCTCGTGAGCTCACGCGCGCATTCTTGGCTATAGGTGATGCAGGCGGCGCCACGCGGTGCACGCACATCCTCGGCCATGATCCGGGCGAGCTTGAGCACCAGCGTCTTGGTCTTGCCGCTGCCGGGGCCAGCCAGGACGATACAGTGGGCAGTTGAGTCATAAGCCGCCCGCTGACCCGGGTTGCCGGCGAGTTCGCCTGCCTGGGTGAGATAGGCCGCACTGACATTACGTAACGGCATCGCGGATGCGCTCCAGCGCCTGTCGGATGTAGTCCGGGCAGGTATCGTCAGAAACATGAGGGGCAAGCGCTTGAGCGAAGCGGCCCTTACCAACCCGTTCGACGAGCGTAATCAAACGGTCCTCATCGAGCGTGTCAGGATCGTCCACCCATTCCTGCAACGCGTCGCGAGTTTCCTGGCCGATAGCCAGCTCTTCCTCGATGATAGTCTGCATCTCCTCGGCCAGCCCACCGGTGAATAGCTCCGGTTCAAGCGTATTGCCGTTGACGAAATAGCCGAGGGGTTCTGCGCGGGCGATCACCGCGTCTGCGTCTAGACGCCGGTAGTTCACACCGTCTTCCAGCAATTCCAGGAGATTGATCAGGCGTCGTCTTACGCGGGGATGACCGTCACCGTTCGGGTCGCGGTCGGTCAGAATGACATGCGGAATATTCAGCCCTTGAGGTCCAAGCAGCTTCACATAGGGCGCGAAGTTCGTGCCGCCGACCGAACAAACGGTGATGCCTAGCGTATCCAGCGGAATATCGAGCGCCTCCGCAAAAGCCGGAACAAGGAAGCGCTCGGCATCGCCTTCGACCAGAATCACGCCGCGCGCAAAGAAGATCTCGCCGCGAGTCACATCGATGTAGCGTTGCAGATCCGCCTCATCGCGCTCCGTGAGCGGAGCGGCCGCGGTCGAGACCGCAACGGTCGCCTCCTCTTCTGCGTCGTAACGAAGAAGAACGATTGAGCGAATCGGCGTAACGCTCGCAATGTGCGGAGAATGCGTGGTCAGGATCGTTGTGAGGGGCGATGTGTCCTCCTCGCCGTCGTCGACGCTTCCGAGAAAGTAGCGGTAGACGAGCCGCTGAACATGCGGGTGAAGATGCGCTTCCGGCTCTTCGACCACGAAGAACGTGTGGTCACGCTCGCCGTCGGTCACAAGTCGGTCGAGCTCGAGGCTCTTCAATGCCAGGAAGATCAGATTGGCGGTGCCCAGGCTTGCTTCCGCGATACCTCGCGTACCACTGTCGATCAGCAGGCGCAGGGCGCGTAGTAGCGCGTCTACCCGAGTCGGCGCGAGACCGAGCGTCACCGGGACGGCATGCTGTTCGCCGGCGATTGCAACCAGGCGCTCGCTGATCCGCTCCGCGGTCGCAACCACCTCAGCGCGGCCAGCGAGTTCAGTTTGGGCCTCGTTTACCTGCTCCTGAATCTCGTCGCGCGCGTCTTCATCTAGCGATCTCGCCAACTGTTCGATCAGCGGCCTGAGCGGCGAGTTTCGCCAGCTCGACAGGTCCTTCTCGGCATCACGCAGCGCGACCTGGACGTCCAGCGGCAACATGCGCCGCAAAGAAGCGCCGATCGCCATATCGGGATCGTCCCCGCCGAAGACGATATACTCATAGTCCACGAGAGTTTCAGGATCGCG
>JAJYAH010000483.1 GCA_021779635.1 Pseudomonadota bacterium
CGTTCATAACTCATCGCTTTATGTTTCGACGCGTTCGCTTTGATCTTCGTGCCATCAAGCGCGACATGGCCGAGTTTGACCAGCCCTGCCGTCTCGCACAACTTCAGAACCTGCAGAAACAGCGCGCCAAGCGCCTTCAAATGCCGCTTGCGGAAGTCGCTGATCGTGCGAAAATCCGGCGGATCGAGCGCCACAATCATCACAAAATCGTTCCGTTCGCGGCAGGCCTTCGCGATCCGCCGCGACGAATACAGCCCGCTCGCATAGCCGTGCAGCAGAAGCGCCACCATCATCCGCGGGTCAAACGGCGGCTGCCCGAGCCCGCTCACATAGCTGCCCATAATCTCCTTGAGATCGAGGCTCTCCCGAGCACAATTCCGAATAAGAGAATTTGAAGTTCTAGAGAAACTGGCGGCCCTCGCACGTAGAGAGCCGCGACTGCTGCTAGAATGAGTCCTATGCTTCCAACGAGAATAGCTATTGCTACAAGCGGATACCGGACTAGAAAAAACGGAACTGTTCCCGCAAACGCCAGTGGCAAATCGGTTACAATTAGTTTCCGTCCGCTATGATTGGGGATGCTCCGGAGATTGCTGTCATCAGGATACATGTTAGCAGAATCGCTCTTCCGAAATCGGCTACGACGAACAGCAGTACCGCAGCACTGAAGCAAAGCGCGGCAAGCGCCAATTTCAGGTGCTCAAACGACCGGCGCTGCAGCTTGCGTCGCTTTGCCAAACGATCTGCAGCTTCGCCGCCGACACCTTGAAGGGGACACCGATGGACGCGTCGCAATTTGACGACCAGCAGAATGAACTCATCCGACACACCGTGACGGCGTGCGAGAATGCCATCACTGGTGCCGTCAATAGTCCGTCGCAGGCGATCGGGCTGGCGCGTGGGCTGGAGAGTGCGCTGACCTCGCTCCCGCTGGTTCAGAGAGAGGTGGCGAAGGGGGAGGCCGGCGCCGGGTAGGGATCGGATAGATCCCCGACAGATTGGACCGGCATGATTCCCGACAGGTTTTTCAAGATGCATCGAAGAGAGGATCCTTCGATGCCATTCAGAGAGACCGGTCGGATGGAAGAGCGTCCGGATGTTTTTGGAATATGAGAGCGGGAACTGGAACGTGTCGGAGTTGTGCCGGCGCTATGGGTTTTGCCGGGACACGCTTTACGAATGGCGCAGGCGGAAGCAGAGCGGCGATCCAGCTGGTTTGAGGACCGTTTCGCATGCGCCCTTGCAGTGCCGGCAGGCGACGGTTGGTGCGATTGCCGAGAAGGTGATCGCGGCGCGGCGGCGGTTTCCGTATCTGGGGCCACGCAAGCTTCTCGCGGTGCTTGATTGCGAGGCCCCCGAGATCGCCTGCGGCCATACCGGTTGCGCGAGAATGTGGAGTGGCCCGGCACCCTGCCGTCGAGCCCGAGGTCACAAAACCAGCGATAGGCGAGGTTGAGATGGATCTCCTCGCATAGCCGCCGTTCGGACCGGATGCCCATGCAGTAGCCGACAATCAGCATCCGCATCCTCAGTTCGGGATCAATCGAGGGCCGGCCGATGCTGCTGTAGAACGGCTTCAGCTCCGTGCGCACCTTTTCGAGATCGAGAAACCGGTCGATGCGTCGGAGCAGGTGATCTTCGGGGACATGGGTCATCGAGGCAGGAACCGTAAAATAGCTGCGCCGGCACCGTCTGCAGCCCCATCATCGTCCCGCTCCTCCGCAAAACAATACGAGGATGGAATCACGCCACCAAACGCCGATCAACGGCAGACTAAATCAACAATATCGGCGCCAAGCGGCTGCTCCCAAAAAACCCTTCGACTCTCCGATGAGATACCGGCAAGATAAGCGATGTAGCCTCACGCAACGGAGTGATTATGAGCTGGCTTCTCGCACCTCTCGCAATTCTCCTCGGCGCCGTTCTGACGACCCAGGTTGCGACTAATACCCAGCTCGGCAAAGCACTAGGCAATCCTTATATCCCTGCCACAGTTAACATGGCTGCTGGCCTAATCGTTACCGTAGCTTTGACATGGGTGCTGACTTCGGAGTGGCCTTCGCGTGAGATGATGCGCGCAGCGCCGTGGTACCTTTGGCCTGCCGGCGGTGTCTTGGGTGTTACCTATCTTACTGGGAACATCCTGCTCGCGCCTAAACTCGGAGCAGGCGCTCTTGTGGCTCTTGTCGTGGCTGGGCAGCTCATATTCTCAGTTTTGCTCGACCATTTCGGGTGGCTTGGTTTTGCGCAACACCCCGCAGGAATCGCTCGCTTGGCCGGATGTTCGCTTATGATCGCGGGCGTTTTTCTCATCTCCAAGTTTTGAGGGGGGCGCAACGGATGACCACCGTCATCGTGGGCGGCGATAAAGATGAGATCCAAATCGCTCTTAGTGACAAGTTTTCGTAGCGGTTTGATCTGTGCAACCCGTCCATCCGCCTAAGGAAAGTGAATGACCGACCAGACGTCTCCCCCAGGCTCACCAGGCATAGCGCCCCGTTGGACCTCAAGCGCCAAAAGCGCGGTTGGGACAGCCGCAGGAGCGCAGAGCAGGGTGTGGTTCACGATTAGCCACGGTATTCTTAACGAGGTCTATGCGCCGAGACTCGATACTGCCTGCATTCGCGATTTTGGCTTGATTATTACGGCAAATGATTATTTCTCCGAAGAGAAGCGCGACGCCGATCATACGATCGTTTTGATCGAAGATGGCGTTCCGGCTTTCCGCCTCGTCAACACATCCAGAGACGGGCGGTATCGCGTCACCAAGTCGGTCCTATCTGATCCCGATCGCGAAGTGGTGCTTCAGGAGATTCATTTTGAAGCGTTGGTGGGCAAGCCATCCGATTATCAAGTCCACGCGCTGATTTCACCCCATCTTGTCAATGCTGGCGCCGGGAATAACGCCTGGGTGGGCGACTTCAAGGGGCGGCCGATGCTGTTTGCGGAAGCACATGGCATCTCGCTCGCGATTGCGTCTTCGGTGCCCTGGACTGCGCGCTCGGTGGGCTATGTAGGAACCTCCGACGGCTGGCAAACGCTGAAACGCGGCGAAGGCTTAAGGCTCGAGTATCAATCCGCGCGCAACGGCAACGTAGCTTTGTCCGGTACGCTCGACCTGGCCAACAGCGACGGTCGGGCCTTGCTGGCGATGGGGTTTGGGGCGCGACCGGAGGAAGCCGCCTTTCGCGCCATTCTCAGCCTGCAACAAGGCGCGGCATTGGCGCTCAAGAACTATTCGGCTGGATGGCGCGCCTTGCAGAGCATGTTCCTCCCGCTCGACGAGCCTCATGATCCCGAGAAATTGAACCGGTATCGGATCAGCACCGCCGTCCTGGCGTCGCATCGCGACGACGCATCGGGAGCGATCATCGCCAGCCTTTCGATCCCTTGGGGATTTCGCAACGGCGACGATGATCTTGGCGGCTATCATCTGGTCTGGCCACGGGATTTGGTCGAGACCGCGGGTGGCTTTCTCGCGGCGGGTGCAACCACTGCTGCCAAATCAGTGCTCGACTATCTGATGGCAGTGCAGGAGGCGGACGGACACTGGGTACAGAATTCGTGGCTTGACGGTCGGCCTTACTGGCAGGGCGTTCAGATGGACGAAACGGCTTTTCCCATCCTGCTCTACGATATGTTGCTGCGCGCTGGTGCGATCGCTCCGAGCGAGGTCGGACATTACAAGCAGATGATTGAGGCTGCTGCTGGATACATCGTCCGCGCCGGCCCTACCACCCAACAGGACCGCTGGGAAGAAGACGGCGGCTATTCTCCGTTCACGCTAGCGGTCGAGATAGCGGCATTGCTCGCGGCGGCTGATGCGATGGAGGGGGTCGCTGACAACGCCACAGCGCGGTATCTGCGTGAAGTCGCCGATGGCTGGAACGAGCAGATCGATAGTTGGACCTATGCGACAGATACCGAGCTATCCCGCCTGCTCGGACTTGACGGTTACTATATGCGGATCGGATTTGCGGGGAGCAACGCTGCGTTCAGTTCGCGGGGCCTGATACCAATCCGGAACCGGCCCGATGGCAACGAAGTGCTGGAGGCCGGTCTCCTGGTCAGTCCGGACGCGCTTGCTTATGTACGATTCGGTCTGCGCGCCGCTGACGATCCACGTATTCTCAATACGGTCGCAGCAATTGACGCCTTACTGAAGCGCGAGCTGCCTGCTGGCCCCTATTGGTATCGCTACAACGATGATGGCTACGGGGAACATGCCGATGGTGCACCGTTTGACGGCTCCGGCATCGGCCGGCTCTGGCCGCTCTTGACCGCTGAGCGGGCGCACTACGAGATCGCGGCTGGGCGGCTGGACCAAGCACGGCGATTATTGGCAACGTTCGAGGCTTCCGCCAGCGTCGGCGGCCTTCTGCCAGAACAAATCTGGGATAGCGATGATATTCCGGAACGCGAGTTGTTTCTGGGGCGACCCTCTGGCAGTGCAATGCCGTTGGTCTGGGCACACGCCGAACATATTAAATTACTGCGCTCATTGCGGGACGGTGGCGTGTTCGACATGCCGCCGCAGGCCTACGCTCGATATGTAAAGAGCAAGCCTGAACCTGCTCCCATTGTCTGGCGCGCAGCCTCCAAGATCACTAGAATTGCAGCCGGTCGCATCCTGCGCCTTGAATTATTGGAAGCCGCTTCGGTCCATTGGTCGTCCGACAATTGGGCGACCACAACGGACAGTCAGAGCCATGCCACGGATTTGGGCATTTTCCTTTGCGACCTTCCTACTCAGGCGTTGGCCGCAGGCGTCGAGGTGCGCTTCACGATCCTGTGGACCGAACGAGGCAAGTGGGATGGCAACGATTTTCTGGTCAAGGTAGGCGAATAATCGATCGGTGCTGGGGCACTATAGTTCCGGTGGCGCATTATCAACCGGGAAACTCCGTTCCGGAGAATCTCGTGTGTTCCGATAAGGCAGCAATTAATGGCCCCTCTCAGTATAGTTGTTGCCTTTGCCGCACGCGCCATGTTGCTCGTGTTGTTTTTGCCATTCAGCGCGCTCGATAAGGTCCTCAACTTCAAGCAAGCGGTCGGACAGGCATCGGAAGCTGTGCCGAGCCGTTTGCTTGCGACTATTTTGATCTTTGCCGGTTTAAGCGTTGAGGTTGTTATGTCGCTTGCGATTCTGACTGGCGTCGCTGATCGCATGGCGGCGCTCATTCTGGCCCTTTATTGTGTCGTTACGGCTTTGCTGTGGAAGCAATTTTGGAAGACGCCGGATTTCCGGCTACGGGGCATCAGTCATGGACGGGAAATGTTTTGGGATTTTCTCAAAAACCTCGCGCTCGGCGGTGGTTTTTTGGCATTGGCATTTGGAGCGAGTGCGAGCGGTTTTGAGCGACTTCTATCGCATCCGCTGGCGTCGTCGCATCCCTATAGCTTCAGCCAGCGGGCGGGCGCCTCATGAGCGAGGAGCCCGTCGTTCCCTATTGGCATTTGTGGACCGCGGCCGACGGCATAAGCCGGTTAACGAAGTGCGCGATGACCGAATTCGAGTTGAAGTCCATGAAGCCGCCCGCCGACCCGCAGTGGCAGGGCCGGCCCATAACCAGGACAACGACGATGATGGTGACCGTGCAACCGGTTGGCTGGATGGGCACCTGGCATGAAAACCCGAAACCACAATGGATTGTGCCGTTGTCGGGACGCTGGTTTGTTGAAGCTATGGATGGTACGCGCGTTGAAATGGGCCCAGGCGAAATTTCGTTTGGTGGGGATCAGAACTGCCGCGAAGTTGATGGCAGGCGCGGACACCGGTCCGGCACTATTGGCGACCTTCCGGCCGTGCTCATGGTGGTCCAGTTCGAAGATTCA
>JAJYAH010000484.1 GCA_021779635.1 Pseudomonadota bacterium
CCGAAAATTGACTATGAAAAAATACTCTGCCGCATGTGCCTTGAATAGACCGACCAAAATAAGTCCTGCAAGCATAGGCGCAAGCCGCGACAGGACAACGATGATTCTGGCTTCAACGAGTTTTGTCAGCAACAACATAAAGACAAGCCAGAACGGCGTGAAAAGGGCGAGCTTGCTGAGAGTAATCGGATAGAACAAAAGCAGGAGGAGCAAAACAGCGCCGGCTCGCCAGTAAGCCCTACCTGCCGCAAAGCCAGCAAAGGCAAACGGCAACAGTGCGCTGGAAGTTATTCCGATCAAATAGCGTAATATCGTCGGAGATTCGATCTTGTCCCGGAAGTTGTTGATATCTTCGATGGCAACGAATCGGAAATTGTACATAGCGCCAACGGCGACCGTGGCGACGCCCAGCAGGAGAACGAACATCAGGAGCCGATTAAACGCCGTTGCAGACAATGCACATCGTTGCCGGAGCGGTGCCGAGATAAACAGGGCGGGAATGAGAAACGCGACAGCCGATTCCGCAGCCGAAAACCCGGCACGCTGATGATCGTAGTTCATATCAGAGAAGCAATTAAGCCAGAGGTAGCCAAGGATCATCGTGTAGAAATAGAATCCGACGAAGTAGCCGAAACTGAAACGCGCAAATACAAAAAGTGACGAAGCCAACCCGAATGTTACAGCTACAACGACAGCTTCGTACAATCGATCCGGGTCGTAGAAGATGTGAAAGTTTGCGGGATCGAACGTCCCCAGGTATTTGAAGCGCGCGACGTAAACCAGGGATACGCAACAAATCACGATGTGCACGCAGATCAGGATTGCCAGTCTGAGGCGTTCGCGGGACGTCAGGTTAGTAGTATCCATCAAATTGCTCACATTTGCAGGAGCGGCCTCACGTTTAAAGCGAGATACCCCGTCGCAAGAGCCGCACAGCGACGGGAGCGGTTGACACGAAAGACAAAGGAATCTATCCGCCGAGCCCGCAATGTAGCTCGAAAAGCTGAATCGCTTCACTTATTGTTGTTGGTTCATTGCCAAGAATTAACGCTTGCAAGAAGACGCTTCGGCGTTATTTGTTGATCCGACCGGGGTCGACGACGACAGCGTGATGATTGGCGCGCGCAGCGGACCGGGGTTCGTCTGATCCTCCAACAAAGAGGTTGGGATGAATGTACGTTATCGGGTCGAACTGAGCCAAGCCGAACGCTGTGAACTCACCGCGATGCTGAGCAAGGCAAACGGGCCCCCCGCAAACTTAAGCGCGCCAGATATTGCTGGCGGCCGATGCCACCGGCGGCGTCGAAGAGATTGCCCGCGAGGTGGCGGTGGGCGGTTCCACCGTGTACCGGGCCAAGCGGCGTTTCGCGGAAGGCAATCTAGAGCGGGCGCTGAGTGAGGATCCGCGTCCAGGCGCGGAACGCAAGCTCTCCGGCAAAGAGGAAAGGCCAACCCGAACGCTACGATTAAGGGTATCGCCGCAAGCGCGCCGTCAATCTCTTCGTCTGCGACGTGCATCGGCCCTGGCGCGAGGTCAAGGTCACCGAGCGGCGGGCGGCGGAAGATTACGCTCAATGCATGCGCGAATTTGTCTATGTCCATTATCCGGATGCCGCGCCGGGTCGTACAGAAAAACCTGTCGGCCCACTCGGCCGGCGCCGTCTATGAGGCATTCGCGCCCGCCGAAGCCCGCAGAATTCTGCGACGCCTGGAGTTCCCCAAACATGCCAGCTGGCTCAACATCGTCGAGATCGAGATCGGGTCCCCCGCGGTCAATGTCTGGATCGCAGAATCGACGGCCCCAAACAACTCATCAGCAAAATTGCCGCATGGGAGCAACAACGAAACGCCGCAGCCCGCATCAAATGGATGTTCACAACCGACAAGGCCCGCGCCAAAATGGGGCGCGCTTACCCCGTCACGTCCAAAGAGTGATAGTCACTGCGCCGAGGTACTTTGCTCATTTGCTCGGGGATCAAGCGCGGGATTATTGACCTGAACCGATCAAGCCACAACATCTTTGTCTGGCTTTGGACGGCCCCCGGATGGCTCAGACGGCTTCCAGCCGATTGCGAGAAACTTGGACGGATTGGCGACAAGGGGGCAGCCCAGTCTTTCCCACACGGCCCTCTGACGAACAGCTTTGAGAGACAGCTCAAGCCATCTCTCGGGTATCGGCAAGAGCCAAGGCGATCTGCCCAAACTGGCGCGATGACGTGCAACGAGCTCGGCAACGGTCACTGGCGTCGGATCAGATACGATGAATGTCTCTCCTCGTGCGCGGGAATTGCTCAACGCAGTACCTACGGCCGAATTGAAATTCTGGATCGACAACACAGATCGTCGAGCCTTCAACTTTCCAAGTGGCAGCGGAATCGGCAGGCCCGAGATCCTGAACACGACCGCAAAATTTCCTTTTGCGCCTTCGCCATAAATCACGACGGGACGCAGGATCGTAAACGAAACACCTGCCGCGCCAACGGCCTTTTCGGCGGCGAGCTTTGATCTTCCGTAGGCATTGTTCGGCTTTGGAGGTTCATCCTCGGTCAGTTCATGATCTGAACTCGATCCGGACTGCGCGGCAATGGACGAGACGAAAACGAGATGATTTGTGCCGCAGCGGAATGCGGCATCGGCGAGCGCTGCGGTCGCCTGATGATTGACGCGATCGTACAGATCGTCAAAAGCAAATTGGTGCGCGATTCCAGCGAGATGAACGACCGCATCGCAATTTTGCAGGAATGGTTGCCAGTCGAACGGCAGGGATAGGTCCGGAAGCCGGACAGGGACTATGTTCGGGTCTTCAAAGGCGGACGCTGTCCTCGACGCCGCGATTACCTTGTAGCCCTGCGCAGCGAGATAAGGTACGAGATGGCGCCCAATGAAGCCGTCGGAGCCCGTTACCAGCACTCTGGTTTGATCGTTCATCTGTTCGAGTACCGCCGCGAATTAAGCGTAGCCGGATAGATCATTAGCTTGATGACATATTTTCGGCCGCACGCTTTCTGGAAATTTCGGGTAACAAATTTGAAGAGGGGCATCATTTTTGATGGACAGCGCTAGCTGAAGTATCGTGCCGGTCTTGCCACGTTTCGATTCTCCATTGCGCCGAGGTGCGACAAAATCACGAGGATCCGCAAGGTGTATCTTGGAAGGTGAACTCTCGGTTGTTGGATACGGGTGTCCTAGATTGGCCCTCAAAACACCGGAATTGCAAGGGTTGCAACCGTTGGGGTTCATTCAAGACCGGCCTGTGTCCAGCCGTGGCTGCAATGCACCAGGGTTTGGGCTCGGGCGTCTCCCGGGTGAACTCGCGCGTACGATGATTGCGGGATATCCGGGGTGCTGTTAAAGCTGTTGCCCGTGTCCTCAACCGAGACCGCCTTTGGGCGGTCTTTTATTTAGCCCGACGCCTCACCTTTCTGTGTTCCTTGGCAGGTATAAAACGAAATGTACGTGATTGGAATTAGCTCCGGAATCAAGCACGGTCACCACGACGGCGCCGCGGTTCTGCTTCGCGATGGAGAGCTGATTGCGGCGGCAGAAGAGGAGCGTTTTACGTTATCGAAACATGCTCGCGGGGAGCTTCCGCGGGGCGCCATCGGCTTTTGCCTGAAGCAGGCGGGCATTACCATTCGGGACGTGGACTGGATCTGCTCGCCGCTGAACACCTATGTCAATTATGCCCAGCGCTTGACCGAATATTTCAAATACCAATTCGGCCACAGCCCGAAAATAGAACTCTACGATCACCACCTTTGCCACGCCGCGAGCAGCTTCTACGGATCGGGCTTTCCGGAGGCGACGGTGATCTGCTTCGATTTTTCCGGCGATTCAAGTTCCGGGGTTGTAGTACATGCCAAGGGCGATACTTTTCGCGAATTGACGCGCTTTGGCAGGCACAACAGCCTCGGGCTGTTTTACGGCATGCTCACGCAGTATCTCGGTTATCAAATGACCAACGACGAATACAAGGTCATGGGCCTGTCGTCGTACGGAAGTCCGCGTTACCTGGACCAATTCGCCACCATCCTGCGCCCGGACGGGATGAGTTATGAGCTTGACGGGGCGCTCGACAAGCGCTTGCGGGACAGGGAAATCTTTACCAGCGACTTTTCGACGCGGCAGGAGCGGATTTTTACGGAGAAGATGGAAGATCTGTTGGGTCCTCGCCGGGTTCGCGGGCAGCCGTTAGACCAGCGCTTCACGGACATTGCGGCTAGCGGCCAGAAACAGCTTGAGGTGGTCGCAACACATGTCACGCGAGCAGCCGTTGAGGCCTCGGGCTGTGCCGACGTCTGCCTTGCCGGCGGGGTAGGCTTGAACTGCAAAATGAATATGGAAATCGCAGCTGAGCCGTCCGTCGCCAGGCTTTACGTTCCGCCGGTGCCGCACGACGCCGGCGTCGCGCTCGGAGCCGCGATGCTTAAAAGCGCCGAAGCGGGTCACAAGATTGCGCCGCTGACCCATGCCTATTGGGGGCCGGAATATTCGAACGACGCGATCAAGGAAACGCTCGAAAAGATCGGCGCCCGCTATGAGGTCGTTGACGATCCTGCTTCCCGTTGCGTCACTGACCTTGTCGACCAAAAGACGGTCGGTTGGTTTCAAGGCCGCATGGAGTACGGGCCGCGTGCGCTCGGCAATCGATCCATTATTGCAGACCCCCGTTCGGCAGGGATGAAGGATCGGATCAATGTCAGTATCAAATATCGGGAGGAGTTTCGGCCGTTTTGCCCCTCGGTGCTGTTCGAGCGCCAGGCGGAGTATTTTGACGACACGTTTGACGCGCCCTTCATGGTGGTGACATTTCCGGTAAATGAGGACGTCAAGCAGAAAATCCCGGCCGTGGTTCATGTCGACGGTACCGCGCGAATTCAAAGCGTCCATCCGCAGACCAATCCGCTTTACAGCCGTCTGATCGGCGAGTTCGCCAAAGCGAGTTCGGTGCCGATGCTGATCAACACCAGCCTCAACATCAATGAGCAGCCCATGGTGAATTCGCCCCTGGAAGCTCTGCACACCTATTTCTGCTCGGGTCTCGACGTGCTTTTCATCGGCCGTTACCGGTTGTCGAAACCAGACTGATATGGAAGTGGCCGCAATTGGCGTCGGTTGGCATTCGAACTTGAAGCCCGGGATGATTAGGTTTGATCAAGTCTTGCAATCGGATATTTCAAGAGGGACGGGGCGGCTGGTGCGCTGAAGAAACGCTTGTTGCCGCAAGTGATTTATTTGGGTTGCAACTCGGTCACATTCATTTGTAAGTTCGACTTTACTTCGACTAAGAGGGTTCGAGCGCCCATCGTCTGGTCCTTGACGTGTAGATTCTATTTAGATGTGTCGGCGGTGGAGGGACCGTCGAAATCAACAGATTGAGAATTGCGACCGGCGGCCTTTCTCGCGCGTCCCGTGGGTGATGTCCTCGCCATGGGCTCGCGGCCGAAGGATATTAGTCGTGGACCAATGGCGCGGAAGTTGATTTTATATGGTCGGGGACATGACGCGTTGAGTCTATCCAGATCTGAAATGATGCTAAAGGCACTTGCTCCCCTAAGTGGGCGCAAAATGCTTTCCATCCGGAACCTCCTCAATGTGTTCTAATGGACATAAGGTCGTCATTCTGCTCGGGACCTTCAATGGAGCTGAATTTCTTCCGGAGCAGCTTCAGTCCTATCGAGATCAATCCCATTCCAACTGGGAATTGCTGGTTTCTGATGACGGTTCGACGGACAGGAGCGTCGAGATCGTCAATGAGTTTGCCCGAGGCGTCCCGCAACGGGTGGTTGTTCGCCGGGGTCCGCAACAGGGGTTCTGGCAGAACTTCGTTTCGA